>JAYVQG010000069.1:0-2692 GCA_043757025.1 Limnoglobus sp. | reverse complement strand
CTGCTGTTGAACAAACCGCCGATCAAGCGCGACGGCAACGACCTCACGGCAACGGTGACGATCCCGAAAGAGGTTACGCAGATGACCCTGTTATCCGCACCCGTGGCGATCGGTTTACTGTTGCCCGCCGTGCAGAAAGTCCGCGAAGCCTCAGGTCGTGCCCAGGGACAGAACAACCTGAAACAGATCGGCCTCGCGATGCACAATTATCACGACACCTACAACAAAATGCCATCGGACATCTACTCGAAAGACGGCAAGCCATTGTTGTCGTGGCGCGTAGCGATCCTGCCGTATTTGGAGCAAGATGCACTATATCGCCAGTTCAAACTCGATGAGCCGTGGGACAGCGAGCACAACAAGAAATTCTCTGCTTTCGCGGTAAACGTATTCATTGTGCCGAGCGCGAAGAATCCGATCGCTGGCAAGACCCACTATCAGGGTTTCGTCAGCAAGAAGGGCGCGATGCCGCGTTCGTTCTTCTCCGAAGATTCGACCCTGAAGACCAGCTTCGCGAATATCACCGATGGTACGTCGAACACGATTATGGTGGCGGAGGCCGCGGAGGCGGTCGATTGGGCGAAGCCCGCCGATATGCCATTCGATGCGAAGAAGCCCCTGCCGAAGCTCGGCGGTCACTCGCCCGGCGGATTCAACGTGTTGTTTTGCGATGGCAGCGTGCGGTTCATCCGCGACACGGTCAATCCGAAGACATTGCTGGCGGCTATCACCATCGACGGTGGCGAAGTGTTTAACATCGACGACTGACAAACGCGAACGCCCACGGACGTCGTCCGTGGGCGTTCGTGGGTTTTTACACCAACAGCGCCTTGTCGGCGGCCTGTTGCAGTGCCTGATCGATCACCGACTTCAGCGCCGTTTGAATATCCGTCTCATCGTATAGCGTGATGCCGTCTTTCTGGACGTTCAGCGCGCCGGCGGCGGCGACTTTCGCCAGCCCTTCGATGATCTTCGTCTTGTCGCTCTTGCCGTCGAGCAGCGGCACCAGATGTCGGTCGAGGTCGTTCAGGCGAAGCACTTCGTGGCGTCGATTCGTTACCGAACCGCCGCGTGTGGCTTGCATCCGTGCCACGGGCCACGCGGTCGGCAATTCGCCGGGCGTCTTCGCGTACGTGATCGGCATCCCGTGCAATTCGACGAGGTCCGAACTCATGTAGCAGTTCAAAAGCCCCATCGCGACGGTTTGCGTATCTTCGGCAATAATCTTCGGGTCGGTGCCATCGCCGCCGATCATTTCCCGCGACGATTTCCGCAACACATCGAACGGCACCGTACCGGGGTAGGCTTCGTTCATCACCTTCATCGCGGCCTTCAACAGCGGGCGATTCGTGGCCATTTGCATTCCGCCACCGGAGCGATACTGCACGTTCTCGTCACTAGTCAGCGAGGCCGGTTCTGCGACCGGTTTCGCGCTGCTGGCCACGTGCATGACGCGCAGTACTTCCGGCTGAACCGACCAGTTCGGGTTCAGCTTGCTGTGGACGAGCAACGATTCGCGGAACATGCGGTTGCGCAGGAAGTCCATGTACTGCTCGGCCTGGATCTGATCGGTTGCCAGAATCCGCAGCGTCTTCTCGATCTCGGGGCCGAAGTTACCCGTGACCATCGTGCCGACGCGCGATTCGCCGAGGTACTTGAGGTTGTGCGTCTGGGCACGCGACATCAACTGGTGGAAGTACAGTGGCTCGTTATTTTCTTCGAGGTGTTCGTGATACAGGTAATGGTCGGCCTGGTGCCGCAGCGTTTCGAGTTCCTGCTTCAACATTACCGAGTAGGCGTTGTTGTTGTCGGAGCGCACCGATTGCGCGAGGAAATCGAGCAGCGCGCGGGCTTGTTGGGTGCGGAGTTGCGGCGTGTTGAAGCGGCCCGAGTGGTAGCGCATCATGTCGCGGATCATGCCGCGCATGTGCCAGCCGGGGTACGTGTTGTAGCTGACGTAGGCGATGCCGTTCATCGACATGTTCTTGTCGAAGATCTGGAGGATTTTGTCCTGGACCGCGCTCGGCACCCACGAAAACACGCCGTGGCAGATGATGTAATCGAACTGGCCCCACGACTCGTCGACGTCGGTGATACTGCTATGTTTTAAGGTCAGATTCTTCAGGCCGAGCGCCTCAACGTCCTTGTTGCCTTCGTCGATTTGGCGTTTGGACAGGTCGATGCCGACGAACGTGCTATCGGGGAGCATGTCGGCCATCGGGATCAAGTTGCCGCCACCGGCGCAACCGAGTTCGAGTACCCGACAGCGTGACACGGGCACCGGTCGCAAGCCGAACAGGCTGCCAATTACGAACAGACGACTCGGGTGCGTCTGCGAAAATGGGTGACTTTCGTAAGGCACCTCGTCGTAGCTATTCGGGTTCATCGGCGTCGCGACGGGGTTCGCGGCGGGCGGATTCGACATCATGTCGGACACAGTTTCATCCTCGGTCGGTGTTTCGGGAGGGCCATGCGTACTAATTATGACGTATCGGCATTCAAAAGGGTTGGACTTTGGCCCGAATACGGAGTTAGGCGAGCGGTGACTGACAATCTTTTGTAGCTGGCCTCTGTGAGGCCGGGGGGTCTCCTCTTTTGGCATGGTTCAAATCGCGGTAGTTTTGGGTAGCAGGTGCGTACGTTTGCGGGCTCGCGGGGGGCGCGAGTAGCGTGGGATTTCGGGCGGTGGCGA
>JAYVQG010000068.1:0-2693 GCA_043757025.1 Limnoglobus sp. | reverse complement strand
CCGGTTGCGCGGGCCGTCCTTGAATTTTGCAAAGCAGCGTCGCATTCCGAATTGTCAATTCCGTCTCGACACCACTCGTCACTCAGGCTATCGCGGGTATCGGCTCGTCGTTTGCCGGCGGGCGACGCACCTCGTAGCCCAACTCTTTCGCGCGGCGGTGGAAGCTCTTCTCTTGCCGCGCTCGCTCTTGCTCCGCGTACTCGGCTTCGGTTTTCTTCATGTACTCGACGCCGTATCGCATCAGGTTGTACAAGATGCGTGCGAGCTTGTGCGCCGTTGCCGTGATCGCCTTCGGCGCGCCCAACCTTTCCAATGCGGAATGCGGAGTGCGGAGTGCGGAGCGTGGAATGTCCGAATGCGACTTCTTCAGTTCCGCAATCCCCATTCCGCGTTCCACACTGGGAGCCGTCGGCCATTTCGTGAAGTCCGTGCCCAATTCGCTGATGAGCGTGAGTGCATGAATCTCATCGCTACCTTCAATTGTCGTCACCGTTCTTGGCGAGCGGGGTGTGTAAGCAGTGTAAACACCCCGATTCCGCCTATATATCGTGCTTCGCACGACACAAATGATGCGAAGTTGAGATGGTTTCATCGACTTTAATTAGCGATCCGTGGCTTCAGACACACGTAAAATCGCTGCGAATTGTCTTGGGTTTCCTCTGCTTGCGCGCCGAACGACTGACTCACTCAATCGCCTGAATTCGTGGGAAACTGCACCTGAGCGAGTTTTGCGAACGGGTCGTGATCGCGAGTGAAGGCGAGTTCGATGGCGGCGGTTCGACTGACGCGGATCGTGAGTTTTTGCACCGGTTCGGGGAACATCTCGCCATCGCAGTAGCCGTGAAGCGGTCGTTTGTTCGGCTCGACGGCTTCCAATACGACTTCGGCATCGAGTGGGAGTACGGCAGGCCGCCAGAACGCGGGTTTGAGTACGTTCGAGCCGACGAGTAATAGCACTTCGGTATTCAACGGCACCGGCGAAGCACCCATGGCGCGGGCGTACGATGTCGAACCCGCTGCGGTCGAAACGAGTACGCCATCGCCGACGAGTTGCGGAATCCGTTCGATGCCATTCACTTTCACGCGGACCCATGCCGTCTGGCCGGTCGCGCGTTCGACCCAGGCTTCGTTAAATGCAACCGAGTCGCGGATCGTACCATCGCACAGCACCGCTTGCACTTGCAATAACGGCAGGTGGTAAAGTAACAATTCTTGTTCCCAAAACGCAGTGACTTCGCGCCCGCTGAGCAGAAACCCGAGGCCACCGGTGTTGATGCCGAAGAACGGCAAGCGGTCTCGCCAGTGTTTACGAATCGCCCGCAACATCGTGCCATCGCCGCCGATCGGGACGATCATCGTCGGCTCGCCGATCGTATACGGCGCGAGAAGTTGGCCGTAGTTCGTCGACTTCTTGTTCCAGCCGTCAACGTACAGTTGAAACTGTGCCGCACTCGGTTTGAAGGTGGTCCGTTCGGATTGTGGCACATCGCGAAACAACCCGTGCCGCTGGATGTACGCCGCGACCGGTGGGTGTAGATAATCGTCGACCGGCTCCCACTGCGTCAGCATCATGCGAATCGTGTTGCCTGGCATGTGTGCGGTATGTTCTAGCAACACGTGTCGCGGCGGCAGGTCGGAATCTTCGAGTGGCTCGCCGTGTTCGCGCAGAACGACGAACCCCGAGCGCGTCCATTCTTGCGTTCCACGATCCCACTCTTTTTGAATGACGGAATGGCCCGTTGCGCCGTCGCGAATCCACTCGGTAGACACGACGTGCCAGACTTCCGAATTGGCTATAACATAGCGTTCGGCGAGCGCAACTGGTGGCGTAAACTCTTGGCGTTCGAGGTCGGTGAGATCGACGATGCACTTCTTCAGACCGCGAAAGTTCAGGTCCGCCATCGTCGCCCGATGGATCGCCCGGCTATCGGGGATTTCCCCCGGCCTGGCACGCGGCCCGCAACGCGGCCCACTCGGGACGACGATCACGCGATCGAATGTTTCGGACAACCGCTCGGCAATGTGGCGATGGTGGACGGTCGGCGGATCGAACCGGTTGTGGTAGATCGCGATGCGCTGGGTCATCGGGCGCAGTTCCCTTCGCTGGCAGTATTGGCGTCACCCAGGCATCATATGCGGGGAACCGCTTTCCGCTTTCAACGATCGAAACTATCGCGGTCGGCGAGCAATGAATGTGCGAACGAGCGTCGACAATCGACGTAAGTCGCAATTGCGGAGGCTCCAAAACCGTTTTTTCGGGTGTTTTTCCGGTTTTCGAGGCCCAAAATCGCCACTTTTCGATCGCGATCCGCTGTTCCGTATTCCGCATCTCGAACTCTTGTCGAGGGTTGCGTCGAAAGGGGTCGATTCGAGAATTGGCGCAAGTGGCGACACAAAATCGACCGGCCACGACACAAAATCGACCGACCACGACATTCTCACGACACTTGGAGACATTTCCACGACACTTCGAGACACTTCGAGCCACCGTGCAAAAGTCGACTTACGTCGGATCGCCTCCGATTTTTTGACTTCGCGTAATCGTATGGGTACGCAGGAATTGGAAAGTATTTGAGAAAACTTCCGCGAATCCTTTTGACATCCGCCGAGTCGGGTGAATACCATGATGCCAGTAACTCACTCCCGAGTGAACCATGTTCGACAGTTACCGCAGACCGCACTCATATTGGCTC
>JAYVQG010000067.1:0-2696 GCA_043757025.1 Limnoglobus sp. | reverse complement strand
CACGTTTTCTCGGTGGCACTCGCCGGTGGCGGCATCAAAGGCGGACAAGCCTACGGGGCATCCGACGCCATCGGTGCGTACCCCAAAGAAGGCAAAGTCACGCCGCAAGACCTAACGGCAACGATCTTGCACGCGCTCGGCATCGACCCCGCATCCGAAATTCGCGACGCCCAAGGCCGACCACTACCCGCCAGCCGCGGCGACGTGGTGAAGGGGATTATCTAACGGAGAATCGGTTGCTGAGCCAGAGCGGTGGCCACCGGCGTAGTGCCAACCATGCCAGGAGTCGCTATGCCGTCACAACGCCTGGTGAACCCTGGGCTATGGGATTTAACCCCGTTGGGGTACAGAATTGGCTATGCATTTACCCCAACGGGCAACGCCGTGAACGATTCCCATATAGGCATTTTCTTTTTTCGTGTGATTCGTGGTGAGTTCGGTCTGGCACGATATCGTGTTGCGTTTTGTGGGTTTCCTCGCTTGCGCGTCGGACTAACAAGATCACTTCTTCGGTTGTCCCAATCCCGACGATTTCCAACTCAACAACATCACCGTCGGTTCGTCGGCCTTGGCGTCGGGCGAGATGGCCAACTCGTTGCTCAGTGGGGTGCGTTTGACGTTTTTCAAGCCATCGAGGAACTCTTCGGGGCCGTTGAGGTCGTCGTAGCCGGGGACGCCGTAGTGCATCGGCACGATGAACAAACGGGGTTTCAGCGCGGCGGCGACCTTCTTCGCTTGATCGCCGTTGATCGTATAGGTGCCGCCGATCGGCATCATCAGCACGTCGATTTTGCCGACCGCTTTCACCTGGTCTTCGCTCAGTTCGTGGCCCAAGTCGCCGAGGTGACAGAAGGTGAGGCCATCGACTTGCACGATGAATATCGTGTTCTTCCCCTTTGCCATGCCGTTCTCCGCATCGTGATACGTGCCCACGGTACGGATCGCGATCGCGCCGATTTTCTCGTCGATCCGCACCCAGTCTGGCGTGCGACCTTTGATTTCCTTCAAGCCAAACAGCGTGCGGGCGGTCTTGTAGCCTTCGACCAGCTCGGGTTGCGCGTGGTCGTTGTGCAAGTGCGAACAGAGGATAATATCGGCGGAAACGAGGTGCCGTCCGAATTCCGGGATCGCGTGCGGATCGAAGACGATCTTCTTCCCGGCCAGCGTTTCCAGTTGAAAGTACGACTGGCCATACCAGCGGAGTTTCAACGCCTTCGCGGCATCTTGTGCGGGCGCGAGCGCCGGGGTGAATACCAACGCCAGGCAGCCGAGTAAAATCGAAAGTCGCATTAGGCGGAACCTCGCAAGAACCAGTGCATGAGCTGCCAGCCGGGGTCGAAACTGTGCGTCCCCCGTGCGGCGGTCACTTCATCGTAACTCATCTGCCCCGCCGACGCGATACCCGTGCCGGCCGCCGCGAACGGCACCGCACCGTACGCATGGGCACGGGTTCGCAACGTCGTGCGGTGATCGGGTTCGATTAAAATTCGCCAGTCGCCGTACTTCGGCAACGCCTCCAAGAGCGGGCCGACGATCTGCTCGTCGATGCGTTCGAGGGCCTTCACTTTTTCGTCGGCCCGGCCTTCGTGCGAAGCCTCATCGGGCGATTCGACGTGAACGCAGACGATATCGAAATCCGCAAGTGCCGCGACGCCATAACGGCCCTTGGCAGCATAGTCGGTATCGAGGTAACCCGTTGCGCCGGGGACATCGATTCGCTTCCAGCCGAGTAACACGCCGACGCCGCGAACGAGATCGACCGCCGAAATGATCGCGCCGCGTTTGCCGTAAATTTCCTCGAACGGCTGCACCGTCGGCGATTTCCCCTGTCCCCAAAGCCAAATCTGCGTGGCCGGCCGTTTGCCCTCGGCGATGCGACGGAGGTTCACGGGGTGATTCGCGAGGATCGGTTTGCTCGCTTCCATGAGTGACACCAGGATGTCGCGCGCGGCCCCTTGCGGTAAATAATCGGCGACCGGTTTCTCTGGGATATCGTGCGGCGGTTGCGTTTTCATACCCGCGAACGGCGCAGAATCCGACCGACCGCGCCAAACGAGAATGTTGCGATACTGCACGCCCGCATGGAATTCGAGCGTACCGCCCGCCACCTCCATCCCGCCGAGTTCCTTCTGAATCGCGTGGATCAGCGGCGCGCCATCTTCACTCGAAATATGCCCGGCAGTGAAGTCCCACATACAGCCGTCTTGCACGTAAACGAGGTTGCAGCGGATCGCCCAATCGTTCGGCCCGAGCGCGATACCCATCGCGGCGGTTTCGAGCGGCGCGCGACCGGTGTACACCTTCAGCGGGTCGTAACCGAACAGCGACAGCGTCGCGACATCGGACGCAGGCGTCAGCGATGCGGGCACGTTGTTGCTGAGGCCGACGACGCCGAGCTGCGCGGCCCGATCCATGTTCGGCAGTTTCGCCGCCTGCAACGGCGTAAGGCCACCGAGCGCATCGAGCGGTTCGTCGGCACATCCATCTGGAATGACAATCGCGTATTTCATGACCAGAATTGTAGTCAACGACGCAGGAATGTCATTTCTCGAAATTCGCCGCTCACGGGGCCGATTGCAGTTTCAACGTTCCAGAACCCGTAGACACAATGGTCGGACCCGTCACACTCGCTGCCGTGGGTTACACTCGAGATGGTCTGGAGTGCCGAGCCATAACCGAGAGGACGGGTCCGATGA
>JAYVQG010000066.1:0-2709 GCA_043757025.1 Limnoglobus sp. | reverse complement strand
GCGGCGAATGCCTGGACTGGTTCGAGGAATCGGAGTGCCGGAATTACCTCCGCCACGCCGGCTACGGGCCGCAAGAGTGAAAATCAAAATGCTCTAGCACGAACATACCGAAGATTGCCTCGCCCATGAATGCACCTCCACAAGTTGTTCTGCTGTTCTTGCCACAAGCGCGAGTGCTCTTTATCGATTGCGAAACGCTTTGACGATGGCGGTGTAGCGTTCGGCCATCTTGCGGATTGCGGTGAAGTCCTTCGCTGCGATGGCTTTCGGATCGACGAGTTGCCCGCCGACACCGAGGCAACACGCGCCGGCGGCCAGGAACTCTTTAGCGGTGTTGAGGTCGACGCCGCCGGTGGGCATCAGTTTCACTTGCGGTAACGGCCCGCGTAACGCCTTGAAGAACGCTGGCCCCAGCACGTCGGCGGGGAAGACCTTCACGATGTCCGCACCGGCTTCCCACGCGCTCAGCACTTCCGTCGGCGTAAACGCGCCCGGCATCACGATCTTGTCGTAGCGGCGGCACATGCGAATCACATCGAGATTCGCCGCCGGCGACACGATGAACTCCGCACCCGCAAGGATCGCGGCGCGAGCCGTCTCGGTGTCGAGGACCGTGCCCGCACCCAGTAACACGCGATCCCCCAATTGACGTTTTGCCTCGCGGATGACATCAATCGCATTCGGCACAGTGAACGTGACTTCTGCCACGGTGACGCCACCATCGGCGAGTGCCCGCATCACATCGACGAGCGGGCCGGGGTCCGAAAAGCGAACGACGGCAACGATGCCAGATTCGAGAACGCGAGACAGATCCGATTCGCGGCTCATAATTCGAGTATCCGTGGTGGGAACAACAGCAGCATGGTCATCTTACATGATTTGACCGAGTCGCCGTTGGTCGAGCCGCGGACTGCGCACGATCTCTTCGAGTGTGCGAATGTTCGCCTGCACCGCCGGAGCGAGCGAACCAAAAATTCCAGAGAAAGAAGTGCCGTGAACGGTTACAGCTAAAGTTGTTCGTTCGCGATACGCTGAATACTCTCTCGAAATCTTCATCGCGATCGCGTTGAAATTGGTTCCGTGCTTACCATAAATAATATCAGGAATAGGACTAATTTGAATAGACCTCGATAGTTTCCCTCTCCAGCGGGAAGCGCACCATGACAATACTGATTACCTTTGCTGTAGCCTTGATCCTTTCGCTTTTAACGACTTGGTTCGTTCGCCAATTCGCATCGCGATTCGGGCTTGTCGACCCGCCCGATGGCGTGCGTAAGCTGCAATGTGTAGCGATCCCTGTCGGTGGCGGTTTGGCGGTGTATTTCGCGATGATGGTTTCGGTTTCGATTGCACTCTCTCTCGATTCTCGCGTGGCCCTCGCGTTTGCCGAACGTCTCCCGCAATGGATGGCACTCGGCATCGCCGGGGCCATTATCGTGCTCGTTGGCCTCATTGACGATTGCGTAGCGCTGCGACCCATGCATAAGTTATTTGGTCAATTAGTTGCAATTTCTGTTCTCGTCGTATTCGGCAAAATGCAAATTGTGGATGTCACTGTATTCGGTACGAACCTGCATTTGGGCTGGGCGGCAATTCCCGTTACGTATTTCTGGTTTCTCGCCGCCGTCAATTCGTTGAATTTACTCGATGGTATGGATGGTTTGCTCGGCACAGTCGGGGGAATTATCTGCGCGGCTCTGGCATGTATTGGGATACTCACAGGGCAACCGGCTGCTGTGATCGTGGCTGTGGCCCTCGCCGGTGCGCTCGCGGGATTCCTGCGATTCAATCTTCCGCCCGCGACGATTTATCTCGGCGATAGCGGGAGCATGTTGATCGGTCTGATGATCGGTGGACTCGCGATTCAAGCCTCAATGAAAAGCCATGCGGCGGCGTTGCTTGCGCCATCGGCCCTATTGGTTTTGCCGTTTCTCGATACTTTCGCAGCCATCGTCCGCCGCAAACTCAGCGGTCGAGGAATGTCACACGCGGATCGCGAACATCTTCACCACGTGTTGCTTCGACGCTGGACGGTCCGCTTCACATTGTTCGTTGTGGCGAGTCTCGGTGGAATTGCAGCCCTCGGCGCGACACTTGCCGTCTACTTTCGCTACGACAGTATCGCCATCGTAACCTCGCTCGGTGTCGTCGTAGTTCTACTCGTGTTCGGTTGGTTCGGCGGAACGGAATTGCAACTCATACAAGCTAGTTACGCGAAACTCATCTCTCGGCCGAGAGTCGATATTCCAGCAGTGCCCACGTTATCAACCGAAGAACAACATGCGTAATGTGCGTTTTGTAGCTGGCTTCCGTACTTTGTAGAGGCCGGGTTCAGCGACAAGACCGGGGTCACAGACTTTGTAGCTGGCCTCTATGAGGCCGGGTTCAGCGACAAGACCGGGGTCACCGCTACATAAACTTTGAGCGGGGAGATTCGATACGTTTTGTTAGCCCGACGCGCGCGTTTTGAAGTTGCGCTATCTTGCAGATATGCCCATGGGTACGATGAAGCGTCTAACCCTGGTCTGTCAGATTTAACCCCGTTGGGGTAAGAACTGGCTATGCATTTACCCCAACGGGGTTCGATCTTTTAGCCCAGGGTTAGACGTCTACGTCGTACCCCTGGGTTACGCTTCAAAACGCGCAAACGAGGGAAACCCACAAGAAGGCACGACATCGCATAAACGATAGTAATCCCTCGCTAGCGCG
>JAYVQG010000065.1:0-36176 GCA_043757025.1 Limnoglobus sp. | reverse complement strand
TTGGCGGGAATGGCACGGTAGTTCCATGCGGGGAGTTCTTCGTCGAAGCGGATCTTCATCGTATCGCGATACTCCTCCGGGTAGCCTTCTTTTACCGGGTAGTCGCCTGGCATCACGTGGACGGTGGTTCGCAATCCCGTTTTTGTTGCGGTCTTCTGCATGGCCGCGACTGCGACCTCAAGGGAAGTCAACAACAACCCTTGACAGGCTCGCGTCACGTGCGGAAACAGGCGGTGTTCGATCGGGTTGTACTTCGAGCAATACGGTGGGTAATGCGCCATCCGCAGTTCGAGACCCAAGTGGTTTGACAAGCGTTCCAAGTGGTACTTGAAGACGAAGCGTTTGCTGGCGTTGCTGCCGCCACCGTCGCACAACAGGAGCATGCGACGCGCGTTCGGATACGCGGGTTTCCCGTACGTTTCCCACCAATAGGCGATGCTCTCGCAGGCGAAGCGACTGGTGTCGTGGCTGAGGCCGAGGTTCAGGTGGCCGAGGTTTTGCTTGAGGTCGTAGAAGCCGTGCGGATAGATGGTTCCAATCGCAGAATTGGGGAAATCGTGGTCGAGCGCCTTCTGGGCACGTCGGGTGTACAAGCGACCGATTCGGTACAAAAGCCCTAGAAATTCCTCGTGTTTGGTGTCCACGCTGACGATGGGATCGGGCGAATTCTGGAACGCTTCGCGGTAGTCGGCGAGGATTTCAAACTGGCGATTGCGACACAAATGATGCCCGAGTGGCAGCGTTTTGCAAGACTTGCGACGGCCGAGGCGATGCCGTTTCAGAAGCTGCGCGACCACCGTCACACTGACTCGAAAGCCGCGTCGTGACAGTTCGGATGCGATTTGCGAACGGGAAAGATTCGTCCAAAGCACGCCATCGCGATCGGGGTCGCCCGCCGTGTTCGTATCGAGGATTTTCCGAAAGGCGTCATCGAGTCCGGTGAACAGAGATACGCACGAACGCCGTCCCCCCCTTTTTTACGCGCCGTCTGGACTGGCAAGGGCACGGCACCGATTCGCAGATCGATCGAGCCGCGTTGGATGGTCTTGCGATGGCAGCCGAAGAGTCGAGCGATGCAGCCGACGCCGCCATGTCCGAGTTCGAGTGCCTCGCTGGCGGCATACAGGCGACGTTGCCGTTCGTTGAGAGCCGCATACGTGAGCCGCATCGCGTTTTCGATCGCAGTGGAATAGGGGTTCTGCATACGGGCATCCTGCCAGGAGAAAGGGATTTCCAGTCGCAGAACCTACCACCCAACCCCGTGCCAAAAACCCCAAATGGGACAGTTATTAAATTTCGTGTGCTTACGTCGATTCTGGGAGCGGAAAACCCCCGTTCCTCGGATAATCCCGCTTTTTCAGTTGACACCGTTTCGCGTTTCGCCGATGGTTAAACTACCTACCTACGTTTCACTTCGGGGATCGAAGCATGTTCAACCTCCGCACCGGCCGCGATGCCGACTGTTCGGGCCGATCGCGTCGCACGTTCCTGCAAATCGGTGGCCTCGCCGCATTCGGGCTGACACTGCCCGCTTTACTGAAAGCCCAAGCCGCTTCAAACGCGCCCACGAAGGCGAAACGCTGCATTCTCCTCTGGATGCAAGGCGGCCCGTCGCACATCGACACCTTCGACCCCAAGCCCGATGCGCCCGTCGAAGTTCGCGGCGAGTTCGGCACGATCCCGACCACGCTGCCCGGCGTGCGCTTCACCGATCCCCTGCCATTGCTGGCGCAACGCACCGACAAGCTCGGCATCATTCGCGGGCACGATCCGCAGAACGGCAGCCACGGCGTCGCCGATCATATGATGATGACCGGCCACAAGTTCAACACATCGCTGCCGTTCCCCTGCTTCGGTTCCGTCGTCGCCAAGGAACGCGGCTACGTCGATGGCATGTTGCCGTTCGTGCAACTCGGCAAGGCCATCGATCGGCGTTTCAACGGCGGCACCGCCGGGTTCCTCGGCGACGAGTTTCACCCATTTGAAGTCGGCGAAGACCCGAGTAGCTCGCTGTTCAAAGTCCGCGATTTGAGCATTGCCAGCCTCGCCGAACGCAAGCGGCTCGACCGCCGCTTCGACATGTTGAACGACCTCGAAACCTACCAAAAGGGCATCGAAGGCACCGCCGGTATCGTGAAGGCCCGCGATACGTTTTACGAAAAAGCGCACGGGATTATTACCTCGCCAATCGCCAAGAAAGCGTTCGATATCCGTGCGGAACCCGACAAGGTTCGCGAACGTTACGGCAAGTCGATGTTCGGCCAGCAATGTCTGCTGGCGCGGCGTCTCATCGAGGGCGGCGTGCAGTTCGTGACGATCGCCGATGGCGGTTGGGATACGCACACCGATAACTTCAAAACGCTGAAAACCAGCAATTTGCCGCGACTCGATCTTGGACTGTCTGCGTTGCTCGACGACTTGGAAGTGCGTGGATTGCTGGACGAAACGCTGGTCGTTTGGTTCGGCGATTTCGGTCGCACGCCGAAGGTGAACCCGACCGCCGGGCGCGATCACTGGGCCTCGGCGGGTGTGGCGCTGATGGCAGGCGGCGGCGTGAAGGGCGGGCAAGTCGTCGGCCAAACCAACGCGCTCGCCGAGTTCGTCACCGATAACCCCGTCACCGCCCAAGACCTCGCCGCCACGATCTACCACACGCTCGGCGTGCCACTGCACACGTGGTACAAAACCCAAGACGGTCGCCCCGTCGAACTCGTGCCAACGGGAATGCCAATCAAGCAACTGGTGGGGTGATCGTCGACGGAGGCGTTGCGCGCCAGGTTTTTAGCAACTCGGCGAAGTCCTTCGGCGGTGGCGTTTCCCAGGTCATCACTTCGCCGGTTTCGGGGTGCGTGAAGCCGAGGACGGCGGCGTGCAGCATCGGGCGCGTGGCCCCGCTGCCGTCGGGGAATGGCTTGCCGTTGAGCGGGCGGTCGTAAATCTTTTCGCCGCAAAGAGGCGTGCCGCGCTCGCCGAGGTGGATGCGCACCTGATGCGTACGACCGGTTTCGAGCCGACATTCGACGAGCGAATATTCGCCGAACGCTTCCTTCACTTTCGCGAACGTTACCGCTTTTTTGCCATCGGCATCGGGTTCGCTCGAACTGCCACGACGACCGTCGCCCCGGTTGCGAACGAGCAGCGATTCGATGCGGCCGTTCTTCGGCACGCCGCGAACGAGTGCCGTGTAACGCCGTTCGGTGGTGTGTTTGCGGAACTGCTCCATGAGGTCTTTGGCGGCCGCATTGGTACGGGCAAACACGAGGATGCCGCTGGTGTCGCGGTCGAGGCGGTGGACGGCGAACACCGGTTTATCGGGCAATCCGAGCATCATCGGCAGCAGGTCGGCGAGCGTGGCGGGCAGGAAGCGCTTGCCTTCGCCGAACTCTTCGGTTTCGTCTTCGTCGCGGTTCGTCGTCAACCCGGCGGGTTTGACCACCACCACCACGGTGTCGTCGGAGTAAAGAATCTCGGGCACGGGAATCGACGGATCGTGCGGTACCCGCGGCACGATGCGCTCGATCTTGGCCGCCGACTTGACGAGCTTCTTCACCCGCGGCGGCTCGGCGTTCGGGTCTTCCTTCTTCTTTTTCACTTTCACTTTGGGCGTTTCGAGTATCGCCGATTTCGGCTTCGCCTCAACAACGCCCGGCGGCACGCTGATCCGCTTCCCCGCCTTTACGCGAAACGTACTGTCCGCAACGATCTGCCCGCTGACACGCACGTTTCGGCTTTCGACGACGCGCCGCGCCTGCGACCAGGTAATGCCGAGGCGTTCCTTCAACACGGCGGCCAGGGTTTGGCCGGAGTCGCGGCGATCGGCAATGATAACAACGGGAGGCATCGCAAGTCCTAAATGGTACGTCTTCACCCAGGGGTACGACGAAACGTCTAACCCTGGGCTACAAGATCTAACCCCGTTGGGGTAAAAACAAATCACTCGTCCGTCTTAAAATCGTTGGCGTCGATTTTGTCGAGGAACTTCATTTCGGTGACGGTCATCGTCATGAACTTCTTCTTGTCGTGTTCGACGACGACTTTCGTCGGCAACAACGCGCCGTCGGTTTTTTTGAATTCGCTGAGGAATGTCTCTTCGACGACATCGATCACGCCACTGGGGCCGGGCGCGATGCCTTTGCGTTGGGACTTAATCAGGTTGCCGACTTTCGCATCGAAGAACAATCGCACATCGACCACGCCGTTACCCGTGACGAGCACGACGTTCGCGGAGGTGCCTTTGACGTCGGCGTCTTTCTCCATCTTAATCGTGTATTTCTTCACATCGAGCAACGGCGTCAGCGTCGTCACTTCTTGCAGCAGCCCGGCCTGGATGGTTTCTTCTTTCATTTTGTCGCTCGAAGGCTGTTCCGTCCCGGCGAGCATCGTCTTGATTTTCGTCTTCTTGCCGTTGAGGATTTGCAGCGTCGTCAGCTTCAACCCGCTGATTTCCGCTTGAATCTCGAGTTTATATTTATCGGGCACACTGTAGACGGCGACGGCAGAGAACGTCAGTTCCTGGCCGCTGACGGTCATGTTGCCTTTGGCGGTCGAGCGGGCCATTTTGGTCTTGTTGAGAGCATCCGCGCCGCCGTGGGCTTCGATCGCCTTTTTCACAATAGCAATTGCACCATCGTCTTGCGCAGACGCGATACCTTGGGAAAGCATCAGCGCGAAGAGCGCGAGCCACATCGTTCGCATCGGGTCGTCTCCGGGGTGAGAGCGTGAGTTCGGATTGGGCAACCGAGTCGCCTTGCAACATTCTTCAGGTACGTTATATGCACTTCGTGTGTAGGTCCGCGCCGGGAAGTGCCGATACTACAGGTTGTGCGGGAATTCCCGGACTGGGGAGGTTGGGCATGGTAGCCGTCGAACCGATGTTCCGTTGGGTATGCACATTCGGAATTGTCGCGATAGGGGTGACGCTGAGCGCCACCGCACGCGGGCAGTCACCCGATGGGCTGAAGGCCCCCGAAGGCAAACTCACGGTGTTGCCGTTGTTGCCCGACCCGGTGAGCGCACCGACGACGAGTGCGATCAAACCAGCGTCTGCCGCACTCACGACGTCGATGACCGAGCCGTTCCGAGATAAGCAGATCCAGGTGGCGGCGTTCATCGGTACCGATACCGTCCTTACCGACGACGAAGTCTGGCAAATGGTCCGCCAGCGCGGCGACCAATTCAACGACCTGACCGGCGGCGAACGCGAAGCCAAAGAGAGATCGATTTACCGCGAAGAACTTCGCAAACTCATCGAACGCGAACTGATTATCACCGAGCTATTCGCACGGATGCGGAAGCACAACGCGGGCAGCAAGATCGACGATATTATGGACCGATCGCGCGAAATTGCCGTGCGTCGCCTCGGCGAATATCGCAAGGGCAAGAACGTAACCGAAGAAGAGTTCACGAAGATTCTGCGTTCGCAGGGCCTCACGTACAAGGGTTTACGCCGTCAACTCGAACGCGATGCGCTCGTGAGTATGTATCTCGAAGAATCGCTGAAAGACAAAGTCAAATTCATTACGCTCAACGACTTGTGGGATTACTACCTCGCGAATCCGAAAGAGTTCGCGCTCGAAGAACGCGTCAAGTGGCTCGATCTGTTCGTGAGCAATCAACGGTTCCGCACCGCCGAGGAAGCGAAGAAATTTGCCGACGGCATGTGGACGATGGCGATGGCTGGAGACGACTTCGTGCCGCTCGTGAAGAAGTACGGCCAAGGTGACAGTAACCTGCGCAACGGCGAAGGCATCGGAACGAAGCGCGGCGAAATCCTGCCCACCGAGATGGAACCGATGATCCTCGACATGGAAGCGGGTCAGGTGAGTGCTCTGATGCAAACCGCCACCGGTTACCACCTCGTGAAAGTCGTCGAACGCGATAAGGGTGGCACCCGCCCGTTCGACGCCAAAGTGCAAACCGAAATCCGGGGCAAACTCTCGCGGCAAGTTCAAGAGAAAGAGTACGCCAAACTCGTCGACGAACTCTGGCGAAAATACCGCCCGCGGGCAATCGAACCGTAACGATCAATACCCGATGTACTTCGCGTACAACGTGCGGGCACGTTCGCCGCTATCGGTGCCTTTGATGATCGCACGACCATCGGGGAACACCGTGAACTCGTAGTCGTCGCCGCCGTCGGCGACCTGGAACTTCAGCAAGAACCGGTTCGATGTCACGGTGCCACTCGATTTCAACTGGCTGCTGAGCTGCGTGAAGTCCAGTTTCGTGCCGGCGCGTTGCGTCACTTGCACTGCGTTGCGGCCGCACAAGCTCGTCGTTTGCGTGCCCTGACCGCCATCGAGCCAATCGAACTGCTTGAGGGCGCAGCAGGGGCACTTGCCTTTACGGCCCATCAGCGGGGCAATCTTCACCCGCTTGTACGTGTTCTCCCACAAATTCAGCATCACCAGTTCGCGGTTGATCGTTTCCTTCTTGCCCGCAAGGATTTTCAGTGCTTCCGCCGATTGCATATTCGCGATCACGCCGACCGCTGGCCCGAGCACGCCCGCCGTTTCGCAGGTGCCGACCTCGCCTGGTCCGGGACTGGCTTCAAACACGCAACGCAAGCACGGCGTCTCGCCGGGGACGATCGTCATCGTCATGCCTTCGGTGCCGACCGCGCCGCCATACACCCACGGTTTGCCGAGCTTCACGGCGACATCGTTGATGGTGTAACGCACCTCGAAGTTATCGGTGCCATCGAGGATGAGGTCGGAATCCTTGCAGAATTCCTCGATGTTCGTGCGATTGATGTCGGCGACGATCGCTTCGAGTTTCACACCGGAGTTAATCTGCCGCATCTTGATTACGGCCGCCTCCGCTTTCGGCATGTTGTTCGTTACGTCGGCTTCGTCGAACAGCACTTGCCGCTGGAGGTTGCTCGGCTCGACGAAGTCGCGGTCGATGACGCGGATATGCCCAACGCCCGCGCGCACGAGATTGTTGGCGAGTACCGTACCGAGCGCGCCGACTCCGCAGAGCGTCACGCGGCTGTTCATGATGCGTTCTTGGCCCGCTTTGCCGATACCGGGGACGCGCATCTGACGGGAATATCGTTCGAAAGTGTTGTCCATAATCGTCGGGGAATCGCTACCCTACTCCGTTTTCGGTGAGAAACTCTTGCAGGAATCGCACTTGTTGCTTCGGCCATTTTTCGTCTTTGGCGAACCGGGCGAGGACGTCGAGATCCTCCTTGATCCGCTTCAAGTCGGCCCCTTCGAGGCGCTGCACGTACGTCACGAGATACTGCATCGCCTCTTCGGCGACGGCCCCGTTGAGTACGGCCACCTCCGAGCCTTCGAGAAACACATAGGCGTGCAGCATCGCCAACAGCAGCGGGTGAACGCCGAGTTCCGCAGGAATCAGCGGGAACACCGCCGCACCGTCGGGCGTTTCTTCAACGGGAGGTTCATCGGGCATCAGGTGGCCTCGGCCAGTAGGGTGGGAAGATAACGCACCGCATCGCGTAAGCAGCCCGCTCGGATCAGCAGAATGTAAAACCGCTCGCATCATGTGTTTGGTTCCTCATCCACCGGCCACCGCGGGGATTAGTGCGACGACGACGCCATCGCGGAGTTTCGTGTCCATATCGTCGAGGTAGCGAATGTCTTCCTCATCGATGAAGACATTCACGTACGGTCGAATCTTACCCTTGTCGAACAGCTTCGTACCGAGGCCGGGGTGCTGCCGAACGAGGTCGTCGAGCGCGGCTTGCACCGTCTCGCCGACGACGGTCACTTCGGCTTTGCCGTCGGCCTGATCGCGCATCGGCGTCGGAATCTGAACGAGAATCGCCATGGGAAATCCGATCGTGGTGTTACTTACCGAAGTTCTTGGGGCGTGCCACCGTCATGATCACTGTGCTGCCATCGATCTTGAATTTCGATGTTTTCACGATTGCTTCGATCACGTCGATCAGTGGCTTGGCTTCCGGTGGCAGTTGCCCGCCGAGTTGTTGCTTGATCTGCGGCAAACCGAAACTCGCCAGCGCCAGCCCGCCCTGCAATGCCTCTTTGACCTTCTCGGCTCCTTCGGCGCTGTCGGATCGGAACACGCCCTTCAACAGCGTCGGTTCGCTCAGGTCCACCGTCAGCGTGGCGGCTTCGAGCGTCTTCGCAGCAAGGTAGAACGACTCCGCAGCGGGCGGAATTTGTTTGTCGAGGTCGCCGTACTTTTCCTTCAGCGCGGCCATCAATGGCTTCGCAGCCAGTACGATCACCGCATCGTGTTTGAGGTCGGCCTTCTCGAATTCCTTCGACAAATCGCCTTCCTTCGCGTCGGCTTTGAGGAGCGTCTCCATGATCGACTTGACCCCAAAAAGCACGGTCTTGTCGTCGATCGCGATGCCGAACGCATCCTGACCCGCGATTTTGTCTTTCAACTTGAGGCACGTTTTACCCGAGATCATCTCCTCGGTTGTGCTTTCCAGCAAGTTCGGCAGATCGGCCTTCGCGGTCGCCTCTTTCATCGTGCCGACGACCACCGGTGCAACGGGGCTGGTCGCATCGGGGAACAGTTCGAGAAACATCGCGAATTTGCTGATATTGTCGAGTTCGAGCTTCTTTTCGGCTTTCGCTTTCTCGAACGTTTTCTCGACGGGCACGCCGAGGTCGATGAGGTTCTTCTTCAGCTTGACCGCATCGACGAAAACCGCGACTGGCGAATTCGTCGGAATGTATTTCGCCTCGCTCGGCTTCTCGGCCAACGTCACCGAGGCAAAACCGGCTGTAGCCATCGCAACCAGGAACAATCGACGCATAAGATATCCTCTTTAAGTGAGACGTTTTCAGGGTCTAATTGACTCCAGCACTTACCCACCCACCCATCCGTGGACTCATTCCCGAATTTCGGAACCAACATGACCCACCAACGACTTACGTCCGATTTCGATCGCTAAGCCAGTACCAGTTCGCGTTGAAAATCGATCAGGCAAGACAGTTGCTCGAACTCGGCGAGCGTTGGTTTGATCACGTCCGGCTCGGCGAGTGTGCTGAACACGGCATCTTGGGTTTTCAGTCCGTTGCCCGTAATGCACAGCACGATTTCCTCGTCGCGCGGGATTCGCCCAGACTCGATCAGTTTGCGTGCCACGGCAACGGTGGTGCCACCCGCCGTTTCGGCGAAAATGCCTTCGGTTTGTGCGAGCAGTTTCATGCACTCGACGATTTCCTCGTCGGGGACATCTTCGGCCCAACCGCCGGTTTCGCGGACGAGTTTCGCTGCGAAAATGCCGTCAGCGGGGTCGCCGATCGCGAGGCTCTTGCAGATCGTGTTCGGCTTGCGAATCGGGCGGTGTTTCTCGCGGTTCTGCTTCACCGCATCGCTGATCGGGTTGCACCCGGATGCTTGCGCCCCGTACATTTTCGTCGTCACGGGCGTGTTCACGATGCCCGTCGCGTAGAGTTCGTGGAACGCCTTGTGGATCTTGCCGATGAGCGCGCCGCCAGCCATCGGTACGACGACGTGTTGCGGGAACCGCCAGCCGAGATCCTGGGCGATCTCGTAGCCCATCGTCTTGGAACCCTCGGCATAGAACGGTCGCAAATTGACGTTCACGAAGCCCCAGCCGTACTTCATGGCGATCTGCGTACAGAGGCGATTGACTTCGTCGTAAGTGCCCACGCAGCCGATGACTTTCGCGCCATAAACCGCGGTGCCGAGGATTTTCGTGCGTTCGAGGTCGGCGGGAACGAGGATGAACGTATCGAGGCCCGCACTTGCGGCTTGGGCGGCCACGCTGTTCGCAAGGTTGCCCGTACTCGCACAGCCGACGGTCGTCATGCCGAACTCGCGGGCCTTGCTGAGCGCCACGGAAACGACGCGATCTTTGAACGAAAGCGTCGGGAAATTGACCGCGTCGTTCTTGAGCCAGAGCTTGCGGACGCCGAGCGCATCGGCGAGGCGATCCGCCCGTACCAACGGCGTGCCGCCGACGTTGCGGCCGACGGTCGGTTCGCCCGTCAGTGGCAGAAACTCGCTGTAACGCCACATGTTCGCGGGGCGACTCTCGAACAGCTTTCGGCTAATTTTCGCTTGAATCTTGGCGTAATCGTACGCGACTTCGAGCGGCCCGAAATCGTCGATGCAGAAGTTGATTGCCGATTCGGGGTACATTTTGCCGCAAACGCGGCACTTCATACCCACAACGAATTCAGATGATGGCACGAAACACCCCTGCCGTGGATGACACGTACGGAACCGATGGGGTGATTCATCCAGAACGTGTACACCCTCGTGCCGAGTCGCGATGAGGGTGAACGGTGAGATAAGAAACTGCGACTCCGCTTGGGAAAGCGGGTTCGCCGCATCTTATCATCCCCAATTCGCAAGCGAATCGGGTAGGAGTTAGCACCAGCGTTCGGGCAAGCGTTCCGTGAGAACGATTGCCGAACCGGTTGCTGTGGCGTCTTAGGGCCTAACCCTCAGCCACTCTGGATAAGATACTCACCGGTCAAATATTACCGCAACGAATCGCGGTATCGTGCAAGATATGCGTTCGCGAAGCAGAAGGCAACAGCGGCTTCGCGTTTTGACGCTCCCGAATCGACGTAAGTCACAATTGCGGCGGCTCAAAAACCGTTTTTTGGGGTGTTTTTCCGGTTTTCGAGGTCCAAAAAGTCGCGTTTTCGATCGCAATCCGCTAATTTGTATTCCGTATCTCGAACTCTTGTCGCGGGTTGCGTCGAATGCTCTCGATTCGACAACCGGCGCAAGTGGCGACACAAAATCGACCGACCACGACACAAAATCGACCGACCACGACACAAAATCGACCGACCACGACATTCTCACGACACTTCGAGACACTTTCACGACACTTTGCGCACGTCGCGAATTCCGACTTACGTCAAATCGTCTAGAACTTTTTGACTGCGCGAATTCGCGTGGGCGTGGCCGAATCGGGATTCGCGTCACTTATCGGGGCGCGTCGCTTCTTCCAGAATCGATTCGGTTTCGGATTCTCGTGCGGTCAGGATGCGCAGGCCGACGGCGGCGTTGAGGCGGTTGAGTGCTTGCCAGTAGTCGGTTAAGTTTCCGAGCGTCGAACGAACGCGGTCGCGATAGGCGCGCTCGGCATCCAGGGCGTCGAGCAAATCGCGTTCGCCGGTGCGGTACGATTTCAGAATTGTGACGCGGACTTCGCGGGCGATTCGCAGGGAATCGACGTCGTCTTTGGTGATGCCGTTCAGTGCTTCGGTGTATTCGGCGACGGCTTGTTCGACTTCGGCTCGGCCATCGGCGGTGATCGCGCCGAGGTTCGCCACGCTGCCCCGTGCGGCGGCTTCTGCGGTGTAGATGCGGCCCTGGTTGCGGTCCGTGAATGGCAGTGTCGAGTTGACCGCCACCGTCCAAAGGAGCGCGTTGCGGAACCCCGTAATGCGCTGTTGATACTGATAATTGGGGCCGGTGCTGATCGAAATTTGCGGTCGGCCCCGGCTGCGTTCGCGGGTGACGGCAGCGGCAGTGGCTGCGACGGTTCGCTCGGCCGCACGCAGGTCCGGGCGGTGCTGCAAAGCCAGTTCCCACGCCTGCGTTACCGTGATTCCCGGTGCCGCTTGCTTGACGGACAGCGTGCCTTTCACGTTGAAATCGGGCGTGTCGGTCGGCCGACCGATCAGCGACTGGAGCTTAGCTTTTGAAGTCTCCGCGGCCGCGCGCCGTCGCCGCAGTTCGCGTTGGGCATCGAGTACGGCGAGCTTCACCCGCTTCTCTTCGACGGCGGCTTTCGGATCTTTTTTGCCCCGCTCGATCGCATCGAGTTCCAGCCCTTGCAGCGCTTTCAAATCCTCTTCGGCGAGCTTGACGAACTCGTCGGCTTCGAGTGCATCGTAAAATGTATCGACGCTGCGGGCGACTTCTCGGCGGAGTTGGTCGGCGAAATCGGCCTCGGCGACATCGACGTTGAGCCGCGCTGCGGCGCGTGCGGCAACGCGCTTGCCGAACAACCACCAGTCGATCGGCACCGTCAGCAGCGCATCGAATTGCGGTGGTCCTGCCTGGTTGTCGAAGTTGACCACCGTGATCGGAATCAGCTGTGCATCGGTGGTCAACTGACAGTTCGGTATCAGCGATTCGGTGAGGTAATCGCCCTCGATCTGCTTGACGCGTTCGGCACCGACTTTGAGGCGAAAGTTATTCAGCACGCATTCGCGCACGACATCGGGCAACGTCAGATCGGGCTTCGCGGTCGCCGGTGTCGCAATCGCAATCGGGACCGCAGGAAGCGGCGCAGCCACGCTCGGCTCGTCCGTGAGGTAGCGCGGCAACGAAGCCGCCCGATACGTCGCCGGTGTGGCACAACCGGCCAAGTGTGTCAGCATCAAAGCCACGAATAGGCCGCAGCGCATTTCGACGGATCCCGTTCGATATTTAGCGTGTAAGAATCGGCGACATAGTCGAAAGGGAAGAGAGCGTCAATTGCGGTCGTTCGTGCCAGCCAGTACACGGTTGCCGATACCAAACGCGACCTCGGATACGCGACGCGACGCACAAATTCGCCGCGACGCGCAGGCTTTGCGTAGCGGAGCGCGTGGACTTCACCCACCTCCAAACAATCGACGAATTGGGGTGACGCGCACGCGCTCCGCTACGAGGACTCCGCGTCGCGGCTAATTCTGCGTCGCGGCTTCCGCGCACCGACAAGGTGAGATAAGTGTGTATCGAGCCAGATCGTCACGCTACGGCCTCTACGCGGGACGAGCGGACGCTCGCAAAACGTAGACACTCCGCGACATCTTCCAACTCGAGATCGGGGAGTTCGGCTACGACTTCTTTGCTCGAGAGGCCGGCGGCAAGAAGGTCGAGCACATCGCTGACGCGGATGCGCATACCCCGCACGCAAGGTCGACCTCCGCATTGAAGCGGATGTATCGTGATTCGTTTCGGCAGCGATTCCATAGCGAACTCCACCTCTTTTGGAGCTTTCATTTTAACATCTCCATCAAATGAAGCTTATTGCAAGGCGTTGCCGATGTCAAAGCCTAACCGTGCCAGCCAGATGAACCCCGTAACTCGTAATCCTCGCGCCCTTGCGGTCGTTCGTTTGCGGCGTATCTCTAACTGCCACGAACTGTTTCGTACTCTCTGGGGGTTTTGCCGTGTCGCATACCGTTAAAGTGGCCGTGACTGGGGCGGGTGGCAATGTGTCGTATGCCATGCTGGCGCGGCTGGCGTCGGGCGAGGTGTTCGGGGCGAACACGAAGGTGATTTTGCACCTGCTCGAAATCCCCAAAAAGGACGGCTGGACGGCACCAACACCAACGGCGCGGCAGCCTCTGGAGATTGCCGAAGGCAACGCGATGGAGTTGCTCGATTGCGGCTTCTCGACGCTGCTCGATGTCGTCGTTACGGATAATGCGGCGACGGCGTTCAACGGCGTGAATTATGCATTGCTCGTCGGTGCGGCACCGCGCGGGCCGGGGATGGAACGCAAGGATTTGCTCGGTTTGAACGGCAAAATCTTCGTCGGTCAGGGCAAAGCACTCGCGGCCAACGCAGCGAGCGACGTGCGCGTTCTCATCGTTGGGAACCCGTGTAACACGAACTGCCTCGTGGCGTACCTCAACGGCAAAGACATTCCTGCGGATCGCTGGTCGGCGATGACGCGACTCGATCACAACCGTGCGGTGTCGGCGCTCGCGGTGAAGGCGGGGGCGAAGAATGCCGACGTCACGCACGTGACGATCTGGGGCAACCACTCGAACACGCAATACGTCGACTTCACCAACGCGAAGATCGGCGGAAAGGCCGCCACCGAAGTGATTCCGGATCGTGCGTGGCTCGAGGGAACGTTCGTACCGCAGTGCCAGAATCGCGGTGCGGCGATCATCAAGGCGCGGGGACTTTCGAGCGCGATGTCGGCTGCGAACGGTGCGATCGATCACGTGAAAACGATGATTAATGGCACGCCGAAGGGCGATTGGACGAGTGCGGCAGTCGTTTCCAAAGGCGAATACGGTGTACCCGCGGGCCTCGTTTTCGGTTACCCGTGTACTAACGACGGCAAGGGAAATTGGACCGTCACCGAAGGCGTGCCGCTCGATGCCTACGGCAAGAAAATGTTCGAGGCGACGCTCAAAGAATTGCTCGAAGAACGCGATGCCGTGAAGGATTTGCTTCCTTCGTAAACTTTCACACCACACGCCGCGATGTGGCCCCATCGCGGCGAGTTTGGAGCTTACCGTGTCCACTGCAAAAAACGTCCTCGGCACTCCGCTGCAATCGTGCTCGACGAAACCGCTGACCGGATTTTACCGCAACGGCTGCTGCGACACCGGCGCGGAAGATCGCGGCCTGCACCTCGTCTGTACGCACGTCACGGCGGAGTTTCTCGCTTTCTCCAAAGCGGTCGGCAACGACCTCAGTACGCCGAACCCCGCGTACGGCTTCCCCGGTTTACGCCCCGGCGACCGTTGGTGCGTCTGCGTGACGCGCTGGAAAGACGCGATGGAAGCGAACGCCGCCGCGCCGATCGTCCTCGAAGCGACGCACATTTCAGCGCTCGAATTCGTCGACCTCGAAGACCTCAAAAAACACGCCGTGTAAACGTGGGGCACGATTTTTACGTGCCATTTGTGACATCATTGAAAATGGCACGTCGATTCGACCAGGAGCAACATCATGAAGTGGGAAGATCAGGAACAGAGCGAGAACGTCGAAGACACGCGCGGCAGTCGTCGCCCCGCGATGGCGGCAGGCGGGGGCATCGGCGTGATGCTCATCATGGCCGTGGCGTACTTCATGGGCATCGACCCGAACAAGGCCAAGCAAGTCGTCGGCGCGCTCGGTGGCGGACAGCAACAGCAGCAAGCGGGGCCGCCACCCAACGACAAGATGAAAGCATTTTCGGCATCGATTCTCGGGATGACTGAGAAAGTCTGGGGGAAGTTGTTGCCCGAAAACTACCGTCAGCCGTACGAAAAACCGAAGATGACGCTGTTTTCGGATGAGGTCAACACCCAGTGCGGCCTCGCGCCATCGGCTGTTGGACCGTTCTACTGCCCCGCCGATAAGCACGTCTATCTCGATCCGTCGTTCTTCGACGAACTCGAAACGAAACTCGGCGGCTCGAAAGCGGACTTCTCCAAAGCCTACGTGATCGCACACGAGGTCGGCCACCACGTGCAAAACTTGCTCGGTTACAACAGCAAAGTGGACGAATTTAAGGCGCGCGAAGGCGAAAACTCGGGGATTCGCCTCGAACTGCAAGCCGATTATCTTGCGGGCGTGTGGGCGCATCACGCCGATCAAAATTTCCGCATCCTCGAAAAGGGCGACATCGAAGCGGCACTGAAAACCGCAAAATCGATCGGCGATAATCGCATCCAGGAGAAGATGCGCGGCAAATCGTGGCCCGAATCGTTCACCCACGGGCGCGACGATCAGCGAATCAAATACTTCACCGAAGGAATGAAGACCGGCGACGCGAGCAAGGCCGCACTCGACCGCTTCTTCAATTCCCGCGTGAAGCCGCTCGATCTGTAATGGTGGAGGAACGATCGTGTCGATCGAGGCGCAAGGTTACTTCCAACGCGGATTCGACGCCTTCCAGCAAGGCGATTTCCGCGAAGCCGTCGAGTGTTACACTCGTGCGATTGCCTTTCAGCCGCGCGTGGCGAGTGGGTATCGCTATCGGGCGAAAGCCTACCTCGCGATGCACGACCGAACGAAGGCCATCGCCGATTACGACACCGCGATTCGCCTGTTGCCCACCGATGCCCAACTTCTTGCCGAACGTGCGGGCGAACTGCTGAAGCAGAAACGTTTCGACGATGCGGCCCTCGATTGCAACTCGGCAATGGAACTCGATCCGGGCCGCGCCGATGTACACGCGATTCGGGCGCATTGCCACGCGGAGCGCGGCGATTCGACGACGGCATTCAACGATTATGCGACCGCGATTCGGATGGATCCGCCGAACGCGGAGCAGTATCTGGCGCGGCGCTCGAAGTTGCACACCGAGTGCGGGAACTTCGCGGCGGCGATCGAAGACGCCGACCTCGCGTTGATCGCCAACCCCGATTTCGCACTGGCTTTCGAGGCGCGCGCGGCGGCCCGTCAAGCGATGGGCGACCGTGCTGGAGCGATGGCCGATTTCGCCGAAGCCTCGGCACGCGACCCGCACGACGTCGCCGCCATCTTGCAACGGGCGATGATCCAAGTCCAGATGCGCGATTACGCCGAAGCCCGCGACGGTGCGGAACGCATCTTGGCGCTATCGCCGAAAATGCCAATCGCACTGGAATTGCGCGCAATGTGCGACATCGAACTTCGCAACTGGGATCTTGCGCTCGTTGAACTCAACAACATCCTCTCGGCAGATCCGAATCGTCAGAGCGCCTACGCACTGCGGGCCGGTTTGCATTACCGCAAAGGCGACGATGCGCTCGCGGTGGCCGATCAACTCGAGGTGCTGAAACGCGATCCGGACTCTGTGCCGTGCTACAACCAGATCGCGTGGATATGGGCGACATCGCCCGACGCGACGATACGCAACGGCACGCAGGCCATCGAGTTCGCTACGCGCTGTTGCGAATTAGGCAACTGGAAAGAACACGGCCACATGGACACGCTCGCCGCCGCACACGCCGAAGCGGGCGACTTCCCGAACGCCATCCACTGGCTCGAAAAAGCCATCGCCCTCGCCGAGGCCACCCCCGCCACCGACGTGCCGCCCACAACGGGCCTCGTTGCCGATTACCGCACGCGCCTGGTGCAGTACCGAGCGGGAATGCCGTTTCAACGCACGATGTGAGACCGAACGCATCGTCGACAGTCGCGGTGGCATTCGCGTCGCGGTGAAGGATCTCGATGGCGGATAGCACTACTCACGACGGCGGTACGCGCCCAGCAGGCAATTCTCGGGGTAGCGGATGCCGAGGCGGCGGAAGCCGCTCCAGACTTTCAATTCGAGGTAGTTCAGCCAGCGGAAACGTCCGAACGTCGAGAGATCATCGGGTTGCGCGAAGGCTCGTTCCTCGAAGCCCGCTTGCTCGAATAGCGTGCGCATTTCGGTCCGCGTGTTCATGAGATATTGCACCGGGAACGTGTCTTCTTCTTCGCCGCCCCAGAACAACTTCTTGATGGGATGATGCAACCGGAACGGAATCAACCACGATAGCATCGTAATCGGCGAGCGGCGATTGACCGTAAACACGATCGCGGTGCCGCCGGGCTTGACCAACTTCGCGAGCGCGGCCACGAACTGTTGCGGCGCGCCGACGTGCTCGACGACCATCCGCATCGTGGCTAAATCGAATTGCTCGTTCGTCTTGAAATCTTCCAACAGACAACGGTGCGATTCGTGAACGAACTTGTTTTGCAGCACGTTCTCGCTCGGATCGACCGCAACGACCTTCGCACATCGCGACGCGAGTTCTTGCGCCAAGCTCTTGTTCTCGGGGAAGATCGCATTCCCGCCACCGACATCGAGCCACTGACACCCCGGCGTAACGAGCTTGCCGATGAGGCATTCGTAGACATCGGTCGGGAAAAAGTATCCGAAGCGGAACCGGCGTCGCGGTGCCCAACCGACGGCTTTGAGAGAGCCATGTTTCTGGAGGAATAACGCTTCCAACTCTGGCTTCGTGGGCAATAAGGGCGTTGTTGCTTCAGGAGTGAGAACCGCGTCTGCCACCGATCACCTCATTAACGCGAATGTTACCGAAGGGCCGTTCCGTGCAAGTTAGGCCGATCGGACGACATTTCCAGAGTAGTACACGAAACTCGATTCGAGGTGGGATACGCAGTGGGATACGCGGCTCGCGTGTCGAGCCGTACAACATCGGTAACTCACGAACGAATTCGACGAGAACGATCATGCGCCACCTCCTCGGCCTCGAAGACCTTTCTGCGGCGGACATCACGCGGCTACTCGATTCGGCGGAAGTGTATCACGGCGTCGGCGTCGGCAAACCGAAACGCGACGACCTCAAGGGCAAGCTCGTCGTCACGATGTTTTTCGAGGCTTCGACGCGGACGAAAATCAGCTTTGGCTTGGCCGTGCGGCGGCTCGGTGGCGACGTGCAGGATTTTTCGTCGGGCGGGTCGAGTACCTCGAAGGGCGAAACGTTTCTCGATACCGCACGCAACATCGAAGCGATGGGCATCGACGCCGTCGTCGTGCGGCACGGTTCATCGGGCGCGCCGCTCGCGCTGACGCGGAGTTTGCAGCCGCGCGTGTCGATCATCAACGCGGGCGACGGCGCGCACGAACACCCGACGCAGGGGTTGCTCGATATTTTTACGATTCGCCAAAAGAAGAAAACCGTCGCCGGGTTGACCGTGGCGCTCGTCGGCGACATCGCGCACAGTCGCGTCGCGCGGAGCAACATTCACGGCCTGACGAAACTCGGTGCGAAGGTGATCGTCTGCGGCCCGCCGACGCTCGTCCCGAATGAAGTGAAGCAGTTCGACGTGGAAGTGGCGCACGATCTCGACGCGATCCTGCACCGCTGCGATGTCGTGAATCTGCTGCGCGTGCAGTTCGAACGGCAGCGCGGCGCGTTCTTCCCGTCCGTCGGCGAATACGCGCACCTCTATGGCATGAACGGGAAACGGCTGAAGGCATCGAAGCCCGACGTGCTGATTCTCGCACCGGGGCCGATCAATCGCGGCGTCGAAATTACCCCCGATGTCGCCGACGGCCCGAACTCAGCGATCCTCGAACAAGTCGAGAACGGCCTCGCGGTGCGCATGGCCGTTCTCGCCGAAACTATTTGTTCGCCCGAAGGAACGCGATGAGGTCGGCGAGGTCTTGCTTCGTCAATTGCTGGTCCAGCCCGGCGGGCATGATCGAGACCGTGCCCATGCGAAACTCGTCGATCTCCGAACGCGGAATGCGAACTTCTTTGTCGGCGGCGAGCACGAGTACGATCTCGTCGGGTGCGTCCTTTTTTAAGATGCCGTTGTGGACGATGCCGTCTTTCGTCGACACTTTGACCGGCTCGTAACTGCGTACGAAACTGGCGCTCGGGTAGACGATCGCTTCGAGCAAATCGCGTTCGGTGCGGATGCTGCCGATCTTCGTCATGTCGGGGCCGATCGCGCCGCCGACGTAGCCGATCTTGTGGCACGTCGCACACGCCGCCTTCGCGCTGTTGAAGACGTGATGCCCGCGCCGCACGTCGCCCGCCGGCAGTTCCTTCGCCAATAATTCCAACTTTTCACGCTGCTTCAAAATCTCCGCATCGAGCAATGCGTACAACTTCGCCGCCTCGGTTTTCACCTTTGACGGATACTTTTCCAGGATCGGTTTCAGTTGCTCGGTGCGAATCGATGCCATGACTTTCGGCTCGTGAAGTGCCGCAACCAGCGCGAGGCCGACCGCTTCATCGGTCGACTTCGCGAACGGCTGTAAGAGTTTGCCGAGTTCGAGCGGGCTGGCGACCGACACGACCGACGCGACCTTCAGAAATTGCGGCGTCGACAGCGGCACCCGCGTCAAAACCTCGGCGGCGCTGCCGCGATGTTCGCCCTGCAAATTCGCGAGAACGAACGCGAAGTGATCGTCCGACAGTGGCGAGTTCAAGATCGCGAGGGCACCGAGTCGCAGGTCGGCGGCGAGCATCGGATTATTGCCGACGACTTGGAGCGATTTCATCAGCGGTTCGGGGAGCGACTTCATCGGCAACGTGCGAATTGTCGCCAGCGCGGCAGGGCGACTGGCATCGTTCGCGAGTGCCAGTGCGAGTGTGGCGGGCCAAGTTGCGGGCACCGTTTTGACGCCGGACCGTGCCATCGCTTTCAGCGCGATCACGTTCAAAGGATCATCGCTAAGCAGTTCCTGTATCGCTGCGTTTTTGGCGAACTGCGCGAGGCGGTTCGTCAGTTCCTCGGCTTCGGCGGCAGTCTGTTTCGCTGCGAGTCGTTCGCGGAAGTAGCCGACGAGTTCGGTTCCCCAATCGGTGTGTCGCGCGGCAATCCACCACGCGGTTTCGCGCAAATCGGCGTCGGTTGCCGAGAGATGCGGCAACACCGCCGCGGCTGCCAATTTCTTAGCGTCGATGTTTTCCAAGGCCATCAACGCGCATCGACGTCCGCGTGCCGTCGTTGGGAAATCGAACAAGCGAACCAGTTCGGCGACATCGCCGATTTCGATCATGGCATGCACGATCGCGTTGTCGCGATAGCGATCCGGGATTCGCTCGTTCGACAGCTCCTCGTAAAATCCTGCCAGCACACCGGACGAACCGGAGCGACCGAGCGTTTCGGCAATCGTGCGTTGCCAGTGCGGATCTGGTCCGGTCGAAGGCAATCGGTTCTTGAGTCGAAGGAGCGTTCGTGCATCGGTCGTACGGCGCTGTCCCATCAGCCGCGTTGCCACGATACGGATTTCTTCCGAGAAGCTTTCGATGTAGTTACTGATCGCGAGTTCGGCGGTCGGGTCGTCGATTTGGGCCAACGCCCACAACCCGTTGAGCATCGCCGGCTGATGGTATGGCGGCAGGCTGGGAACGGCGCGAATCGATTGCAGGATGCCGACCGACGCCTTCCCTCGATTCGCGAACCACCGGATCGTTTTCTGAACCACGGCCGGTCGCGAATCGGTCAACAGTTCGAGTGCCTTCTCTTCGGGCAAATTCTTCCAGTCGATTCGCTCGCCTCGCGCATCCTCGACCTTGTGGCTGCCCGTTTTCTTCACGCGATAAATCGCACCGAAGACGTCTTCCTTCACCAGTTGCGAACTCGGGCAACAGAGCTTGTACCAACCGCCCGTGTCGATGACTAACAGCGAGCCATCGGCGGCTTCGACGACGTCGGTCGGGTGGAAGTCGGCGCTGTCGCTGGTCACGAAGTCGCTGTCTTTCGTCTCGTAGGTTGAGCCTTTCGGCACCAGAATGTGCCTGCTAATTTTCCGCAAGTTGAACTGCGAGCAGAAGAGATTATCCTCATATTCCAGGCCGAATTGAGCGGACTCGTAACGGCGAATTCCCGATGGCGCGGCTGGTCCCATGTGCGTCATCACGGGCATCAGGTTCGGCGAAGTCCACGGGTGTTCGTAGATCGGGTCGTGATCTTTCCCCCACACGCCACCGGGCACGGCATGGATGAGGCCATCGCGTTTGCCGTCGGCCGGGTGTTGCAGGAACGTATTACTCACAATGATCTCGCCGGTCGCACTGAACGCGATGCCGACCGGGTTATCCATGCCGCCCGTCATCATCACTTCGAGTGCGCTGCCATCGGGTTTCGCGCGGAACACATGCGAGGCCCGCGTGCTGAATTTCTTGCCGTTACCGAGCGTGTAATCTTGCTTGGCGAACGCGCCTTTCGTCCAGTAAATGTAGCCATCGGGGCCACGATACGGGCCGTGTAAATCGTTTGCGCAACCGGTGATCGTCTTGCCGTCGAACCAGATTTTGCGCTCGTCGGCGACGCCATCGTCGTTGGTATCGGTGAGCTTCCAGATCGACGGCGGGCAGCCGACGTAGATCGAACCATCGAGCCACATAATGCCTTCGGGGAACGACAACTTGTCCGCAAACACGACCGCTTTATCGAACGTGCCATCGCCATCGGTGTCTTCGAGACGAACGATGCGGTGCAACGGTTTCTGTTGTGCAACCTCTTCGCGAACCAGCGGCCCCGCCACATCGACGACGTAAAGCCGTCCCTTGTCGTCGAATTCCGCTACCACCGGAAACCGAACGAGTGGCGTACCTGCCACCTTCGCAATCTCGAACCCCGCAGGCACCTTCAACACCGGCTCCGCCGCCAGTGCCGAGACAGCCACTGACAACGTCATGACAGCGAACGACCATCGCATATTGGAATCTCCGTTAGTTCACGAAAGTGTACCCGGAAAACGGGCGCGATCAAAGCGGCAAAAATGTGACTTGCCGATCGAAGTCGTCAGATGCGCCCAAATCTGCGATGACTGCCAAATCATCGATGACACCACCGATAGGCAAAGTATCGCGTACCGCAATGACACCGGGCATCGCTTGGCCTGCACGGGGAATTTTACCCTCGAAAACCAGTCGTGGCGAATCACAATCCGATTTTCGCGAAGACTCATCCCCGCGCTTCGCTACGCATAGTGCTGCGTAGCGCGGCTAAACGTCGAAATTGGCGCTACCACACGATCCCGACGCTCTTGGCGATGTTCACGACGCGCTCTCTGGCGAGGGTGGCGGCGCGGTCGGGGTTTTCGTGGCAGGTGTAGAGTTCGATCGTTACCCAGCCATCGTAGCCGACGTCTTTCAACGCGGTTAATGTGCTCGCGAAATCGATTACGCCTTCGCCGGGAATCAGGTGATGGTGGACGCGCGTGGCGGCGATGTCTTCGAGGTGGACGTGGCGAATCAGCGGGCCGAGGCGTCGGACGGTGGCGGCGGGGTCGTCGCTCACGCAGTACGAATGGCCGATGTCGAAGTTCAAACCCAGGTACGGCGACGTAAAATGCTGTGCGAATTCCAGATACTGATCCGCCGTTTCAATCAGCAAGTCCGGTTCGGGTTCGACTAGCAACAGCACGCCTTCTTTTTCCGCATGTTCGACGACGGGCTTTAACATCTCCACGAACAGCTTCAGACACTCGTTCCACGTTCGCCCTTCGAGCGGGCCGCCCGGTTCCGTGGTGATGCACGGCGCGCCGAGTTCCTTCGCCATCGTGAGCGCGCGTTTCGTATGATCGATGCGAATCTGGCGATAATTCGCATCGGGTTCGATCCACGACGGGTGCCAGTATTTCTGCCGGTGATCGTTGACCGCGTGCATCATGAAGGCGTTGATGTTCGCGATCTGCAACTGATTCTGCGTCAGCGCATCGCGGATCGCCTGCTTCTGTTCGGGCAGCAGGTATGCGGGCCATGCGTGCGGCACGTCCGCCATGATCTCAACGCCCGCATAGCCGATGGCCGCGAGCCGTCGCACTGCCTCGGGGAACGAGAAGTTCAGGTAGGCATTCGTCGAGAAAGCGAGTTTCATTCGATCATCCGAGAGGGTCGGGTTCCAGATACTTTTCGAGCATGATGAACTGTTTGCCGAAGTCGTGTTCGGCCACCCCAATCGGGGATTTGAAGAAGCAAGCGAGCGCGTGCATCGTGCCCGTTTCGCCACGACGTTGCGCGTTCAAGGCCAGCCGTGCGAGGTCGATCACGAGCGGCGCAGCGAGGATCGAATCGCAACCCTGCCAGGTAAATTGCAGCGTCATCTTCGTGCCGAGGAACCCCTCGAAATGGATGTGGTCCCAGGCGGTTTTCCAGTCGTCGAGCGATTCGACGTACTCGATGCTGACGAGCGATTGCGGCTTGTATCCGAGCAATTCGCCGAGGAGTGCGTCTTTGCTCTTCACCTTCGAGGCTTTGTTCGACGGGTCCGAAAGCACCTGGCCATCGCGGTTGCCGAGGATGTTGTGGCCGACCCAACTGAGCACGCGTAAATTCCGGCGAGCGAACAGTGGCGCGAGCACGGACTTCAAGAGTGTCTCGCCGGTTTTCGCGTCCTGTCCGGCATGGGGTACGCCCCGCGCAACCGCCAGTTCTTCGAGCGCCGGAATCGTCGCGCCGCGGCTCGGCGTCAGGTTCACGTACGGGAAACCGGCATCGAGTGCCGCGTAGGCGTACAGGCTGCTCGTCGGCAACGCGGCGGTGTCACCGCGCGTCAACGCGGCATCGAGTGCGGCGAGCGTTTTATGGTCTGCGGTGAGTTCGAATAGCGGTTCCGTCGAAGCCACATTCATCACGACGACTTGTTCGAGATCGTACTCCGCCTTAAACGCGCGGATGTCGGATTGAATCCGTTCGATCGCCAGCAACGGCGTGCTCGCATCGAGAACGCTACCCTGTTCGGCGAGCGCAGCGATCGCCGCATTCGCGCGATACACCACGCCCGGCCGCACGTTCTTCGACCACTCGGCCAGGCTCGGTTCGCACGCGATTAACAAAGCATGATTGAACACGTACGATCGCTCGAGCAACTCGGCGGCGGTGCGCGAAAACGACGTCTGGCGAATGTCGTGCCCACCGACCACGAAGCCCATCGCGCGGTCGAACGGGACATCGGCGAACGCGGGCAAGGCCGTGACCATCCCCGTCGGCGGGACCAGCCCCCGCGACAGTGCCGCGAGGCCAACAGCCGTCGTCGTACCGACGCCACCGAATGCTCCGATCAACCATAACCCCACGCGACGATCTGACATGGTGCATAACCCGAATGAACGCGAAAGCCGACAACGGCGGGAATCGGCAGTGAGTCATTATAGGATTACGGAAACGTCGTCGGTGCGACTGCCGAACGTAGGGTACGTTCGATACCGGGCTGACGCGAGATCGTGCAATTCATGGCGAGTGGGATGTTCCAGAATCACTTGTTAGGTTAACGTTCCGACTGTACTTCGGGGTTCACGCAATCGGGCAGTCGTTGGCCGGTAACGCCGGCAAGTAGGTTGTTTGCGCATTTGATCGCCATTGCGTTGCGGGTGGGCACGGTGGCGCTCGCGATGTGCGGGGCGATTACGCAATTCGGAATCGCGTATAACTCGTGGTTTGGCGGCAGCGGTTCGGGTTCGGTGACGTCGATCCCGGCTGCGAAGATCGTGCCCGAACGGAGCGCATTCGCGAGCGCCACTTGATCCACGTGCGGGCCGCGTGCGGTGTTCACGAACACCGCCGTCGGTTTCATTTTTGCGAACTCGGTCGCACCGAATAGCCCCTTCGTCGTCGGGTTCAGATCGACGTGGACCGAGACGAAATCGCTTTGCTGCAAGAGCGTAGCGAAATCGACGCAGGTCGCGCCGAGTTCGCGATCCACTTCGGGCTTCGGTGTGCGTGCGGTGTAAATGACCTTCATACCCCAGCCGTGGTGGAGTCGTTTCGCGGTGGCGAACCCGATGCGGCCCATGCCGACGATGCCGAGCGTGCGGCCGCTGAGTTCCTGGCCGAGCCAGCCGAGCGGTTCCCACGTCAGCCAGCGACCGGCCTTCGCGTCGGCGACACTTTCCCCGAGTCGCCGGGCCGCCGCCAGCAGCAGTGTCACTGCAATGTCCGCAGTCGCTTCCGTCAGCACGCCGGGCGTGTTACCGACCGGAATGCGACGTGCGGTTGCGGCGAGAAGGTCGATGTTGTTGACGCCGACCGCGAAATTGGAAATCACTTTCAGTTGCGGCGCAGCATCCAGCACGGAGGCATCGATGCGGTCCGTGAGCAGCGAAATGAGACCCTCGCAACCTCGCACTTTATCGCGCAGAACGTCGGGCGATGGTGGTAATCGCTCCGGCCAGATGTCCAGTTCGCACGCTTCCGCGAGCAACTTCAGGCCGGCATCCGGAATCTGCCGGGCGATGAACACTTTGGGTCGGGGCATAGCTACAAATCTCGTGTCGAATCGGAACCCGTTTTGTAGGTTGCGGTCGGAGTTTTGGGAGGGCAGCGACGCGGTTTCCATGCCTCACGTCTTTGTGGCGTTCGTCGCGGGGTCGCTTTTGGTACAACAATACTTTGCAGACGGACTCCATTACCCGGAGAGGTTTCCCTCATGTTGCATCCTCGTTGGCCGGTCGCTGTTGCGGTCGCGCTGTTCACCTGTGTCGTTGCCGCCCAGGAGCCGAAGTTGAAGTACCCCGAGACGAAGAAGGTCGAGCAGATCGACGATTATCACGGCACCAAAGTGGCCGACCCGTATCGTTGGCTCGAAGACGATGTCCGCAAATCGAAGGACGTCGCCGACTGGGTCGAAGCTCAAAACAAGGTGACGACGGCATACCTCGAGACGATCCCCGAACGCGCGTACATCAAGCAGCGAATCACGGATTTGTTCAACTACGAGAAGTTCTCCGCACCCTCGAAACATGGCGGCAAGTACTTCTTTAGCCGCAACGATGGCCTGCAAAATCAGTTCGTGCTGTTCGTGCAAGATACGCTCGACAGCGAGCCGCGAATGATCTTGGACCCGAACAAACTCTCGAAAGAAGGCACCGTGGCGCTGGCGGGCTTCGTCGTCGACGACGAAGGCAAGTATGCCGCGTACGGCCTCGCCGATGCGGGGTCCGATTGGAACACGTGGAAGGTGCTCGACATCGCGACCGGCAAGACGCTTTCGGACGAACTCAAATGGGTGAAGTTCAGCGGCGCGTCGTGGACGAAAGACGGCAAAGGCTTCTTTTACAGCCGTTTCCCCGCACCGCAGACCGATGCCGCGTTCCAAAGTTTGAACGTGAACCAGGCGTTGTACTACCACCGCCTCGGTACGCCGCAGAACGACGATGTGCTGGTGTATGCCCGCGCGGACAATCCCAAGTGGACGGTCGGCGGCGGCGTGACCGATGACGGACGTTACCTCGTTGTCAGCGTCGGCGATGGCACGACCAGCCGCAAAACCCGCATCGTTTACCGCGACTTGCTGGAACCGTACGCGCTGCCCGTCGACCTCATCGACAACCACGAAAACAAATGGTCGCCGATCGACAACGACGGTTCGCTGTTCTACTTCCAGACCGACTGGAACGCGCCGAAGGGCCAGATCATCGCGATCGATCTGAAACACCCGGACAAGAAAAACTGGAAGGTCATCATTCCGGAGGCGAAGGAAACGCTCCAGGGCGGCGCGATCGTCGGTAGTTCGTTCGTCGTGTCGTATCTGCAAGATGCGAAGACGGTCGTGAAGGTTTACGGTACCGATGGCCGCCTAATTCGCGATGTCGAACTGCCGGGCATCGGCTCCGCAGGCGGGTTCGGCGGCCGGCGCGGCGACGCCGAGACGTTCTACACCTTCAGCAGTTTCGCGACGCCACCTAGCATCTACCGCTACGATGTCGTCACCGGGCAAAGCAAGCTGTTACGCCAGGCGAAGGTGAAATTTCAACCCGCCGACTACGAAGTGAAGCAGGTGTTCTACCCGAGTAAAGACGGCGTGAAAGTGCCGATGTTCGTCTGCCATAAGAAGGGGCTGACGCTCGATGGAAACAACCCCGTTCTGCTGTACGGCTACGGCGGGTTCAACATTTCGATGACGCCGGGCTTCTCCGTGAGCCGCTTGCAATGGATGGAAATGGGCGGCGTGCTGGCGGTGGCGAACCTGCGTGGCGGCGGCGAGTACGGCGACGACTGGCACCGTGCGGGTACGAAACTCAAGAAACAAAATGTCTTCGACGATTTTATCGCGGCGGCGGAGTACCTCATCAAGGAGAAGTACACCGCGCCGAAGAAGATCGGCATCCAGGGTGGTAGCAACGGCGGGTTGCTCGTCGGCGCGTGTACGGTGCAACGCCCGGACCTGTTCGGCGCGTGCCTGCCCGCCGTCGGCGTGATGGACATGTTGCGCTTCCAGAAGTTCACCGCCGGCCGCTTCTGGGTGGACGATTACGGCAGCAGCGACAACCCCGAAGAGTTCAAGGCGCTCTTTGCCTACAGCCCGTATCACAACCTGAAGCCCGGCACGAAGTACCCCGCCACGATGGTCACAACCGCCGACACCGACGACCGCGTCGTACCGGGGCACAGCTTTAAGTACGCCGCGATGTTGCAGTACTGCCATGCCGGCGACAGTCCGGTTCTCGCGCGAATCGAAACGAAAGCGGGCCACGGCGCGGGTAAGCCGACAACGAAAGTGATCGAAGAAACCGCCGACATGTGGGCGTTCCTCGTAAAGAACCTGAACGTGAAAGTGACGCCGATGAAGTAACGGGCGACTTGAGACATTTTGCTCGTTTTGATGGCTCGGCGCACACGCTTGCAAGCTCGCCGAATCGGCCAATATCATCGCTTCTTCATTATGCGGACGGGGCTTTGCTTCGCATAATGCGAACGTACCACCCTGCCTTCCGGAGTCTGTCACGTGATTCGGATCCTCTCAGCGATTTTGTTGGCGGTGCTCTGCGTGCCCGCGTTTGCCCAAGCCCCGAAAGAGGCTGTCAAGCCAGTGGAACGCGTGTTGCCGGGCATCCAGAAGGGTGGCTTCATTCAGTTGCCGAACCAGTGGAAACTGAACCCCGTCGGGCAGCAAGTCGAAGTCGGCGATTTGCCGGTACACATCGAGTTGCACCCGAACGGCCTGTTCGCGGCGGTGTTGCATAACGGCATGAAGGAACACGAAGTCGTGATCCTCGACCTCAGCCCGGCGAGCCGCAAAATCGCCTCGCGGGTGACGATGCCGCAGTCGTTCACGGGCCTCGCGTTCGCGCCGGACGGCAAGCAACTGTACGCCAGTGGCGGCGAGTTCGATCGCGTTCACGTCTGGGACTTCGACAAAGGTCTGCTGCACAATCACCGCACGATCGGCATCGACGTTGGCAATCAACGGATGGTGGCGGGCGGGCTGACCCTGGACAAAGCGGGAAAAGATTTGTTCGTCACGGCTGTGTGGGCCGACGCGCTGATTCGCATCCCGCTGGAGAACCCCGAGAACAAAACGTCGATCCGCCTGACGACCACGAATACGAAGCCAGAGAAGCCGCAAGGCGACCCGCCAAGCCCGCCCGATGGCCGCCGCGAAATCGATTCGACCGTCGCCGACGAGATGGGCAAAGCGGCCGTAAAGGAGAACTCGTTCCCGTACACCGTGCTCGTCGAACCCGACGGCAAACGTGCGTTCGTCAGTCTGTGGGCGAATGCGAAAGTCGCGGTCGTCGACCTCGATACGAACAAGGTGATCGCCGGTTGGGCAACTGCCGCACACCCGACTGAAATGATCCTTTCGCCGAACGGCAAGACGCTCTACGTGGCGTGTGCGAACTCGACGAAAGTAAGCGTATTCGACGCGGCGACCGGCGATGCGATCGAGACGATCCACTGCGGGCTGTACCCGCAATCGCCATCGGGAAACACGCCGAACAGCCTATGCCTGACGCCCGATGGCGAACTGTTGTTCGTGGCGAATGCGGACGCGAACAACCTCGCGGTGTTCAACGTTGCGACACCAAAAGAGAGCAAGCCGCTCGGCTTCATCCCAACCGGCTGGTACCCGACTTCGGTGCGTTTTAACGCGAAAGACAAGCAGATTTACGTCTCGAACGGCAAGGGTTTGTCGTCGAAGCCGAACAACTACGGCGCGAACCCCGTCGATCCGAAGCGCACGCTCGAATACATCGGCTCGTTGTTTAGGGGTACCGTCTCGGTGTTGCCGGTGCCGACGCCCGCACTGATGGCGAAGTACACGAAAACCGCATACGAATGCAGCCCGCTGCAAAAAGACAACGCCCCGAATGCGGTCGATGTCGCCGCCGATAACCCGATCCCGCGCAAGCTCGGCGACGCCTCGCCGATCAAGCACATCATCTACATTATCAAGGAAAATCGCACCTACGATCAGGTCTTCGGCGACATCCCGCAAGGCAACGGCGAACGCAGCCTCTGCCTGTTCCCGGAAGCGATTACGCCGAACCACCACAAGCTCGCGAAAGAGTTCGTGCTACTCGACAACACCTACGTCGAAGGCGAAGTCTCCGCCGACGGGCACGAATGGTCGATGGGCGCATACGCGACGGACTTCGTCGAAAAGATGTGGCCGCTGAGCTATCGCGGCAGTCCGAAAGGCACTTTCGGCTACCCCGCAGAAGGCGCGATGGATGGCATCGCGCGGCCCGCAGGCGGTTACATCTGGGACCGCTGCAAGGAAGCCGGTGTCAGCTACCGCAGCTACGGCGAATGGGTCGAGAACGGCAAGAAGAAACCCGACGGCACGTACGACAGTGGCCGCGCGACCGTCAAGGCACTCGAAGGGCACTTCGACCCGTTCTTCCGCGGCTACGACCTCGATTACCTCGACGTGAAACGTGCCGAACGCTTCCTGAGCCAAGTCCGTCGCTTCGAAGTCGATGGCACGATGCCGCAACTTTCGATCGTGCGTTTGCCGAACGACCACACCGCTGGCACACGGATCGGCAAGCCGACGCCGACCGCGATGGTCGCCGAGAACGACCTCGCGCTCGGGTTGCTAGTCGACGGCATCAGCAAGTCGAAGTTCTGGAAAGACACCGCCATCTTCGTGATTGAAGACGACGCGCAGAACGGCCCCGACCACGTCGATGCGCACCGCGTCGTGGCACTCGTCATTTCGCCGTACACGAAGCGCAAGTTCGTCGATTCGACGATGTACTCGACATCGAGCCTGTTACGCACGATGGAACTGATTCTGGGGCTGAAACCGATGAGCCAGTTCGACGCCGCCGCCCGCCCCATGTACCAGTCGTTCACCGCGAAGCCCGACCTGACGCCGTACACGTACGTCGAAGCCCAAACCGACCTGAAAGCGGTGAACAAACCCGAAGCCTTCGGTGCCGCGATCTCGGAGAAGCTGGACCTCGCGAAGGAAGACCAAGCCGACGACCTCGTATTCAACGAGATCATCTGGCGTTCGGTTCGCGGAGCAAAGTCGAAGATGCCCGCCCCCGTCCGAGCCGCGTTCTTCGTGCCGAAACACTGATTCCTTCTTCGAGTGATACACATGTTCCTTGGAATCGAAATCGGTGGCACGAAACTCCAACTCGGGTTGGGCGATGGGGACGGCACCATCGCGACACTCTGGCGCGAGGATATTGCGATCGCGCGGGGTGCCGTGGGGATTCGCGAACAAATCCTGCGAGCGGTTCCGAAACTGCTTGCGAACGCCGAACTCCGTGCCATCGGCGTCGGCTTCGGTGGCCCGACCGACGATGCGACGCAAACGGTGATCGTCTCGCATCAAGTTCATGGTTGGGATGGATTCCCGTTAGCAAGTTGGCTGACCGAGCAGTTTGGGGTGCCCGCGATTATCTGCAACGATGCCGATGTGGCGGGGTTGGCCGAGGCGACTTACGGCGCGGGTAAGGGGCTGTCGCCGATCTTCTACATCACCGTTGGCACCGGCGTCGGTGGCGGCCTCATCATCGATGGCGAAATCTATCGCGGTGTCGGTCGCGGGGCCGCCGAGATTGGCCACTTGCGGATATGTCACCCGACGAAATCGAACGAGATCCGTCCGCTCGAAGACTATTCTTCGGGTGGCGGTATCGAAACGGCATACGGTAATACCCTGACAGCGAAGGCAATTGCCGCGAAAGGCGACGACGCGGCGAATGCCATCCTCGACGTCGCATTGCAGTCGCTCGCCGAAGGCATCTGCGATGTTATCGCGTTACTGTGCCCGAAGCGGATCATCGTCGGCGGTGGGGTGTCACTCATGGGTGAAGAGCGATTTTTCGCACCGCTTCGCCGCCTTGTGGCCGCGCGTGTGTTCGCGCCGTTTGCCGGGCTGACCGACATCGTACCGGCGGCACTCGGCGAAGAAGTCGTCATCCACGGGGCACTGGCGCTCGCGCGAAAACGCTGGCTGTCCACACGGAGCTAACCCTTGCCGATCCGCGTGAAAATCTGCGGCATCACCACACCTTCCGACGCCGCGTTCGCTGCCGAAGCGGGTGCGGACGCCATCGGCCTAAACTTCTACCCGAAGTCGTCGCGGTACCTCGATCCCCATGCCGCGGGGGCGATCCTTCGCGTGCTGTCGCCGTTCGTCGCGCCGGTAGGCGTGTTCGTGGAAATGCCGCTACGACGCGCGACCGCAATCGCGTTCCAACTCGGCTTGCGCGGCATCCAGACCTACGACGATTCGCCGTCGAACGACGACAGCTTCCCGTTCGCGCACCTCCCCGCATTTCGCGTCAAAGATGCCGCTTCGCTCGTTGGGATTCACGCATTCATTCAGCAAATGCGCGAGCGCGGCCACACGCCGTCGGCGGTCCTCATCGATTCGTATGTGGCGGGTGAGATGGGCGGCACCGGGCATCGGGCACCGTGGGAATTGCTCGTCGGCTTCGACCCCGGCATCCCGTGGATTCTCGCAGGCGGGTTGAACCCCGATAACGTCGCCGAGGCGATCCGCACCGTGCGGCCGTGGGGCGTCGATGTGGCGAGCGGCGTCGAGATTTCGCCCGGTGTCAAAGACACCGGCAAAGTCCGCGCATTCGTCGCAAACGCGCGCGTTGCCGCACGAGAACTCGATCGCTAGCGATGCACGCGACGTGCGCCATTCCGCAACCGGGGCGACAGACTATGATGACCTCATGGTAACTATTGCACACCGTGGGGTACGTTCATGAGCGATGCGTACTGGATTGGCGTCGATCTCGGCGGTACGAAAATTCTGACGGGGCTATTCGATGACTCGATGAAATTGCTGGCCCGTGCCAAGACCCCCACGGGTGCGGAAAACGGCCCCGCCGGCGTGTTTGCCCGCGTGGCGCAGACCGTCGACTCCGTGTTGCTCGAAGCGAAAATCGACCCGAGCCAAATCTCCGGGATGGGCTTCGGCATCCCCGGACAAATCGAACCGGGTGCCGCAAAAGTCCGCTTCGCCCCGAACCTCGATTGGCGCGATCTGGACGTCCAACCGCTCCTGCCCCCCACGTGGAACTGGCCGATCGTCCTCGAAAATGATGTGCGGATGGGCACCTACGGCGAGTTCGCGCACGGTGCGGCGAAGGGGGCGCAAAACGTCTTCGGCATCTTCGTCGGTACCGGCGTCGGCGGCGGGCTAATACTCAACGGCGAGTTGTACAACGGCTTCAACGGCCACGCCGGCGAGATCGGCCACATCATCATCCACTGGCGTCGTGGGACCGAACTCGAGTCGATCGCGGGCCGCAAGTTTCAAATGAAGCGCGCGAAGGAAATCCTCGACGATTCGCCGAAACGGGTGCGGAAAGAGTGGAAGGGCATCGACCTCGAGAAAGTCAAAAGCTCGCAACTCGCCGAATATTATCAGCGCGACGACCCGATTGCGGTGTTCCTGATCGACGATGCCGCCCGCGCACTCGGGGCCGCAATCGCGAGTGTCGTGAACTTGCTCAGCCCGCAAATCGTCGTCATCGGCGGCGGCGTCACGCTCGCACTCGGCGAAACGTTCATCGAACGCATCTGGGAGATCGCCCAACGCTACACGCTCCCCGGTGCCACCCAAGGCATGTCCTGCGTCGCCGCCGCACTCGGCGACGATTCCGGGATCATCGGCTCCGCCGCGTTCGCCAAGTCGAAGTTGGGAAAAGCGTAAACGGACCTCGCACGAATCGACGTAAGTCACAATTGCGGAGGCTCGAAAACCGTTTTTTGGGGTGTTTTTACGGTTTTCGAGGCCCAAAAAGTCGCGATTTCGATCGCAATCCACTAATCCGTATTCCGTATCTTACACTCTTGTCGTAGGCTATGTCGATGGTCATTCGATTGACTCGCGACGCAAGTACCGACACAAAATCGACCGACCACGACACAAAATCGACCGACCACGACATTCTCACGACACTTCGAGACACTTTCACGACACTCCACGACACCGTGCAAAAGTCGACTTACGTCAAATCGCCTCCGATTCTTTGACTTCGCGATTTCGTGTGGGTGATCGACCCAAAGCCCGCGGACGACCGTCCGTGGGAACTTCCTCCGACGAATGCTGCAGTGCAACAGCCGACATTTCGCTCGCAACTGATCGAGCAATTTCGGCGGTTTGACAATTGGCACAACCGGAGGATTTTCAAACATAATTGTGTTGACTTTCGTTCGACGAGTGAACAAAATAATCGAAGTTGTGGTAATCGCGTGCGTTCCCACTCGACGGAACTGTTTCTGATATGTGACGGAAGCCATTCTGGATCAGACAGAAAATATTCCGAAATCGACAGTACCCGTCGCGGATCGTTCAGGGCCTCACCAAGTCATCGGTTTTTGCGTCGGCGACTGGGACGGCGACGGCTGGCCGGATGTGATCCTTTCCCGGTACGACCAGGAGAAGCAGGGTAACAAGGATGTCACGGAAAACAGTTTGTGGCTCTACACGCGGAAGTAGCCGGACGATGTTCGACTGCGGAGACCGGAATGACGTTTGCATCCGCTGATGGCGTGCTGGATCTGAACATCAACGGGTATCATCTCGACGAAGGCGAACACGGGATGGTTTCAACTGCCTGAACGTATCGGGTCGGGGCAAGGGTCGTCCGGCGGGGGAGTCGGCAAAGGGTACCAGCCGTCCAAACGGGATCGACACGCGGACTGGAGTCCGGGTCGTCACCAGCGAGTGGGCCGAAAACGCTCCCCAGCCCAATCGAACCAACGGTCCGAGTACGAATACTCGACGCACCAGAAACAGTACGGGCATCAGCACCGAACGCCGTCGATAAGATAGGCGGGGGGGGGACCGACGAGGCCAGCCCCCAAGTTCCTTGCCGAAAGGGGCTGGGTCGCCCAGCGAGACCCGCGAACCAGGCGCTACAGCAGACGGCGGGGCACGATAGGATTCTGGGGTTCATTGTCGCTCGGCAGCCCGGCTGCTGAGCTGGGTCGTTCGGCTCTCACTTCAAAGGTTTTTTTATGACACGTTTATTGTTCGCCGTAACGTCGTTGATCGCTGTTATGGTCACGGGCGCGATGGCTCGCGCGCAGGACGCGAAGGCCCGCGAGTACCAGCAGTTCGCCCAACTTGCGTCGATGGAGTCGCACACGGCCGGGTTCCACTTCGACCGGTCCGCGCCGTGGCGGGCCAAAAAGTTGCTCGCGCTCAAACTGACCGACCCCACACTCCGAGCGGCGTCCGAGGAGTTCGTCAAAATCGCCGCCATGTACGACATCGCGGTGTTCCTTCGCAACAAGTCGAGTTGGACGGTCGCGGATTACAATAAGCTGAAAGAGAATTTGAAGTTCGATAATGAGGACGACTACGACGTGTACCTCGGTCGCGGTTTGGGGGCGACGCTCGCGAAGGTCAAGTTACTCGAAATAGCCGAAACTATCGCTCTGAACGCTCGTACCCGGCACTCGCGGATGTGGACCGACGTGATGGCGAAAGTAGAACCGACCGGTGGGGCAGAACAGGACGCTTTCCCAGTACGGATCGGCGCTTTGTGGGTGCGAAACGTGTCCGGTCAGGCGCAAACGAACGTTACCATTGCGATCAATACGAAATCGTCCCGCATTTTACCTGCGGACGCTTCACTCCACGTCGTTTTCTTCGACCGCCTCGAACCCGACGAGTGGCACTCACTCCCCGGTTTGCTCCTCAACAAACTCGCGGACGCGAAGACCGGTGACTACAAGCCCGCAAAAGATTGCTTCCGGTGTTCGGTTTGGACGGACCAGGCCCGGTTCGCGGACGTGCCGTTCGATTTGAAGGCCATACCGCCGGTGAAGAAGGCACCGTTGGCGGGCGGGAAGCCGTACCGTTTCGGCTGCTTCCCGGGTGCCGCCTTTACAGGGAAGTACGACGACACGACGCCGTGGACGGTGCCGCCCCGTAGCGCACAGCAGGTCGCGGTCGTGGACGGTACCTGGATAGGCCAGGACGGCAGCACGAACAAGCCGTTCGTGCTGAAGATCATCGACATCCAGGGTTCGCGGTTCTACGCCGCCGGGGGGACGCGGGAGGCCGGCGCGCCCGCGGTGTTCGAGGGCACGATTTGCGACGGGAAAATCGAATGGGAACCGGTCGTTGCCCGATTGGGCGACCCGGACGGACCGTCCTACAGGGGGACGATCAAAGGCGACGCGATGGAGCTGTCCTACGGCAAGAACCGCGCGAAGGACGGGACAATCTCGCTGACCTTCAAGAAGCACAAACCAACAATCGTATCCATCGACGCTAAGACCGAGGCGGACGCCCGCAACCTCGCGACGAAGCGAAACCCTGGCTTCCGAATCGTTTCCCTTGAGCTTCAACCCGACTACACGCCCTATGGGAAGCGCTGGCACATCACTATGGAACCTAATTAACGGCGTGTGTCGTCAGTTGGCCATCCCAGGCCCCAGACCCAGGAACGTTAGGTGAGCCTAAGTCGTGATCTGCGTTGCATTTGCGACTGGAAATTCGCTCTCGGCGCGAGCCTCTCCGCAAACCGTCTGGAGGGGTTTACCATCAGTCGGATTCCGCTCGCACTGTCAAAGATTGATCCGCTCCGCTCGACTCACGCCGGCGACACCACCACTTCCGCTTCCACCGGCACCTCGATCTTCGTCAACTCGTAGCCCAACTCCTTCGCGCGACGATGCAAGTTTTTTCCTACTGCTTCTGATGATCGATCGCAAACTCCACTTCGCTCCGCTTCTGATACTCGACGCCGTACCGCATCACCGTGTACAAGTTCCGCGCCAGGCGACCGCGCATCCTTGCGCTGCGGGCTAGTGCCAGAACTCGCAAATGATCTGCCACAGAATTTGCGGGAATTCCCGTGGAAACAAGCGAAATACTTGGGGCGTTAATTCCGAGTTCTGGCACTAGCG
>JAYVQG010000064.1:0-10627 GCA_043757025.1 Limnoglobus sp. | reverse complement strand
AAATAGACAATTGCAACAGATATTTTTGCCATTCGTTGGCAAAACTTGGTGATTTCCGTTGAATTTGGGCGGCAAATGTCTATTTTTAACCTTCCAACACCATAAGGCTGAAGGGTTACGATTATACAATCCGGGTTAGAACCCTGGATGAAACCGTTCCAAAACATGCGAGCCACCCGCGCAACGGAACTGGCAGACTCCTTCCCCTCGCATACCTGCGCGAAGTGGTTAGGCCACACAGAACGAATCGCCGATGAATTCTACCGCTCGGTAACCGACGAACATTACTCCCGCGCGACAGGTGTTCCGCTGGGTGGCGCAAAAAGCGGCGCAGCATGTTGCGGCAGAATCTCGCACAGAGCAGAAGCATTCGACGGAAAGCGTTCTCAGCGAAGGGTTTCTGCGAGATTCTGCAAGTCGTTGCGACATACTAACAAATATAAAAGTGGGCGATACTGGATTTGAACCAGTGACTTCGTCCGTGTGAAGAACGCACTCTACCACTGAGTTAATCACCCATACTTCACATAAGATAGCAATCGCTTCCAGAAGGGTCAAGGTCGCGAGCTACACCTCCGATACCCATCCCCGCGTTCTGGAATGTTGAAAATATAACCGGACACCTCGAACGGTTACGGCCACTCATCGGGATACGACACGCAGTGCGCTTCGACTCGGGTGGGCGGTTCGAGCTTCGCGATGAGTCGTTCGATCGCACGACGCGGCACCGCCTTCGCGCGATTCTCGTTTTGATAATGGAGCACTTTCAACGACGGTTCGAGATAGACAATCTCGATTCGTGCGTCGTAGTCGGCGAACAAATCGATCCAGCGTGTGCGCGTAAGCCGCATCGAGTTCGTGGCATTGAACGCGAAATCCCGTTTCGCCCGTAGATGCTCGCGGCACCATTCGCGCGCGACTTGCACCACCTCGCCTTGATCGTCGGTCGGCTCGACATCGAGGCTCGAACGAACATCGTCCAGCGAAACCACGGGCAGGTTCGACCGATGTACGGACAGCCACGTGTCTTTCCCGGCACCGGGTAAACCAGACATCATCGTCACGGTGCATCGGAATGCCTCGCGCGGCACGTAATGCAAGCTCGAAAGCTGGTCGCGAAAGAACAGGAAACGCGCATGCTCGTTCGCGAACGGGTAAGGCTGCGCGAAGCAATCGTTCTCCTCGGCAACCATTTTCCAGAGATGCAAATTGTCTTCGGCTCGCACGGTGTCCGTCGTCGTTCGGCCACGCGTGTCGGCGAGCGCGAACAGGTACAGCAAGCGGTTCGATACTTGCCACGATGTCGCGATGACTTCCTTCGCGGGGTCTGTTTTTTCGAGCAAGTACGGCGGGCGACCGTGATAGCGAACGAGTTGGCACACCTCTTCGCGGAACTCGAGATCGCAGCCAAGGCTGCGCATGACCGTGCGCCCGATTTCCATGCCGACGACCGAGTGTTTTGGCGAGCGGGTTCGCCCCGTTTCAGAGTCGACGATCGTCGTGAGCGGCTTGCCGGAATCGTGAAACAGCGCGGTAAATAGCAATTTTAGCCGCGAATCGCGATCGAGCGATGGCCACTCTGGCAGCCTTTCCAGTTCGCGGATCACCATCACGGTGTGCGTCCAGACGTCGCCTTCGGCGTGCCAGCCTGCATCTTGTTTGCACACCGCCATCGCGCACGCCCACGGTTGTGCCGCCGCCCAGGCCAGCACCTCCGCAAGCGTCGCATTCACGATGTCGTTCCATGTCTTCACGACCAGATCTCCACGCCACTACGCAGCGTGTTTGGAACCATCGCCTGATGTTGCCAATGTTCGCTTTGTTTGATCTTCTCGACAAATTCGGGCCGTACGAGTTTCGCGCGGCCGGTGACGTAGCCTTCAGACTCCGTGCGGACGTAGACGCCTTCCATGCGGTCGTCGATTTGGCCGGTGAAAGGGTTATCGAACGCGCTGTCGAATGCGGAGCGACCGATCATACCGAAGAGGTCTTTCTCGCTCGTACGGCCGCGATGCAATACGGGAACGGTCACGATATCGATGCCGTCGAGCATTTGTAGACGCGTATCCAGATCGAGGAAACGGCCCGATAATTTATCGTAAATGTCGAACTCGAAGAAGTAATGCGGGAGTGCGCGATAATGCACCGAGTGCTTCGCGTATAGCCATTCGCCGAACAAGATAAACCGGTCCGCGAGCATCGCTTCGAGCACGGGGCGCTTGCCCATCGTCCATTGTTTGAACAAATCGTACTGCGGATGCATCCCCGATTTGATTTCGTGGCCACGACATTGCAAGATCATACGGCCTTGCGAATGAAAGTGGATGCCCGTGTTCGTGCCGTCGAGTTTCTCTTCGACGATGAGCGAATCGTCGTCGAGGAATCGCGTCGATTCTTTCGCTGACAGATGCTTGTCATCGTCGGTACCGCGCGAACCGAATAAGTGCGGCGTGCGGGGATACTTCACAAAATCATCGCGCGTCGCACCCATGGCTGGCCCCTCGCTCGGTTTCGATTCCGAAAGGGACACCGCATTCCGAATCGGGTTCGGGTTCAGTTTTGCCAAGCTCGCGATAATATGGACAGTAGGAGGTTCGGATGCCAGTAAACAATTGGACCAGCGTCGATGCGGGTATCTTCCATGCGTTTCATCACGAGTGGATCTCCGCGATTTCGCGCGCCCTCAACCGTGGGCTGCTATCTTCCGAGTTTTACGCACTGCCGGAACAGTATGCTGGCGGATATGGCCCGGACGTTCTCACACTGCAAACGCCATCCCGTGGGATTCCGAATCGCGGAGATTCCCGTTCGCGCGCGACGGGCACGGACGTTCTCGAATCGCCACCGAAAACTCGCTTCCACGTGAAAAGTGCCCCCGCTTGGTACGCGACCAATGTCGGCGGGCCATCTGCGGAAGCCTACGTCGATACTTCGGCCGTCGGCGATGTCCTCAACTTGCCCGTCTTTCTGACGCCACTCGAATACGTGTCGTTACCGCTCGAGGAAACGTATCTCGCCGCGTTCGATTCGCTACCCGAATTCTGGCGCGACGAACTCAATCGTTGAACCGGAGTTTACGGTTTCCACCAGGCGTCTAACAACTTGCGCAGTTCTGCGGTCTTCTCGATGTTCTTATCGGCGAGATTCGTCACTTCGGTCGGGTCGGCATGTAGGTCGTAAAGCTCGACTTTCGCGTTCGGCAATCGCGCCGTGTTCGGAACGATCAGCTTCCAATGTCCAGCAATCACCCAGCGATATTTCAGGCTCGCAACGGGGTTCCGGATGTCGACCGCGTTGTGTTCGTAGATCTCGCCGAATACCGCCTCGCGTTCGTTCACCGCATCCGGAAGCAGCAAGTTCACGCCGGGGAGTTTCGTTTCCTGCTTCATTTCCAGTGCGCCGAGGATCGTCGGCACGACATCGATCGAACTGGCGAGGGCATCGGACCGGACCGGCTTCACGTGGTTCGGCCAGCGGATGAGGATCGGCGTTCGCACCCCGCCGTCGTACTGCGACTGCTTCGATTTCGCCGCATACACCGCCGACTTCGGGTCTTGAATCCAGCCGTTGTCGTGCAAATAAATCACGATCGTGTTCTCGGCCTGCCCGGTTTTATCGAGGTGCCCGAGGAGTTCGCCGACGGTTTCGTCGAACCATTCGCACATCGCCCAATACTTGCAAACGAACGGCGACTCGTGCTTTCCCTTGTACTTCTCGAAAAGGCGTGCGGGTGGGTTGTGCGGCTGGTGTGGCATGATCGGCGCGTACCAGACGTAGAACGGCTTCTGGTCGGCCTTCGATTTGTCGACGAAATCCGTGACCGCTTTCAGCCCTTCGCGGCCGATCTTCAACCCTTCGTCGCCGTGGCGGCCGCCCTTTGCCGCATCGCCGTGCGTCATGCCTTCGGTGAAGCCACCGCAACGGCAGGCGTTGCCTTCCCACCATTTCCCCGATTGATGGCTCACGTAGCCGTTCGCGCCGAGGAGCTTCGCGAGATTCGGCACTTTCTCGAAACTCGCGACCATCTTCGCGCGATCGGCGAGGTAGCGCGGATCCTTCATCGCCGCGCCTTGCGCGAGTCCCGCAGGCAATGGCGGATCGTTCGAGGTGATCGTGTGTTGATGCGGATACAGCCCCGTAATCATCGTGGCGAGGCTGGCGCGGCAGAGGCTGTTCGGCACGTAGCCGTGCGGGTAAACGAGCGATTGCGCCGCAAGTTTATCGAGGTGCGGCGTCGCGATGTGCGGATGGCCCATGAAGCCGTAATCGGTCCACGCTTGATCGTCGCCGATAATCATCACGACGTTCGGCGCGACCGCGAATGCCGTCGTTACGAACAGACACAGGGCTGTCACCACGATTGCGAAATGCATCACTTCGCTCCTTTCGCGATCGCCAATTTTGCTTTGTGTTCCTTCACGATATCCGCATGTTTCGGGTCCGCCGCGAGGTTCGTCAGTTCGTGCGGATCGGTCGTGAAATCGCAGAGTTGCACGCCCTTCGTGCCGCCGTCCCACTCGGTGTAGCGATAGCGTTCGGAGCGCAAGCTGTAGCCCATGAACCCGTTGCGGCTGACTTGTGTGAAAGCGACTTTGTCCCATGCTTGTTTCGGGTCGTTGAGGAGTGGTCGTACGCTTTTCCCGGTCAATTCCTTCGGTGCATCGAGGCCGCAGAGGTCGGCGAGCGTCGGGTGCAGGTCGATCAATTCCACAGTCCGTGCCGTCGTTTGGCCGTTGGCTTTCGAACGTGGATCGTAGACGATCATCGGAACGCGGGCGGAGTTTTCGAACAGGCTCATCTTCTGCCAGAGGCCATGTTCGCCGAGGTGGTAGCCGTGATCGCTGATGAACACGACGATGGTTTTGTCCGCCAGTTTCTGTTTTTCGAGTTCCGCCACAACGAGGCCAATCTGGGCATCCATGAACGTCGTCGCGGCATGGTACGCCTGAAGTGCGAGGCGTCGTTGGTCGTCGGTCATCGTGTCTTGTTCTTTTTTTGAACTGCCGAACGCGGGCTTTGGGAACGTATCGCGGTGATCCTTCGGCACGACTGGCAGTGCGAATTTCTCCGGCGGGTACATCGCGAAGTACGCTTTCGGCGCGACGTACGGCGTGTGCGGACGGAAGAAGCCACACGCAAGGAAGAACGGGCGGTCTTTATTTGCGGCGATCTGCGTCACAACTTCCGCCGCGATTTTGCCGTCGGTGTGTTCCGAATCCTTGCCGTCCGATGCGTGCCAACTGAGGGTGCCACCGAAGCGCCCGGAGCCTTTGCCCATCGGCGTCAGGCTGAAAATCCGGTTCTCCTCTTCGTCGACTTTGTCGTAGCCTTTCGGGTTGTACACCTTCTCCCACGACGGCTCATCGTCGAGGCCATTCGTGCCGATCTGCCCCGGCACGCCGTAGTGGTAGAGCTTGCCCACCCGCGCGACGAAGTACCCCGCTTTACGGAACGTCTGCGGCAACGATTGCGCATCCGGCGTCGTTTTGCGGAACTGCGTCGCGTTCTCGTAGATTTTGATTTGGTCGGGCCGCAACCCCGTGAGGAACGACGCGCGGCTCGGATTGCATAGCGGATACTGGCAGTACGCGCGATCGAACCGCACGCCCTTCGCTGCCAGTTTGTCGATGTTCGGCGTCTGCCCCTTCGCACTGCCATAGCAGCTCAGCGTCTGATTCGTGAGGTCATCGCTGACGATGAACAGAACGTTCATCTTCTCCGCCGCCACAACGGGGAACCCGAGTGCAAGAATCGCGAGCACGAGGGAGAGTCGCATAGGATTTCCAGGAAAGGATTTGGTTTAGCCGGGTTTAGCCGCGCCGCGAAGGCTCTGCGCAGCGAAGCGCGGGGGGAGTGATAAAGAACTCTCCACTTGCATTTCAATCTTCGCCCAGGATGGGGCGACGGACTGTAGCCACGGGTGGAATGACGACTGCCGAAGGCGGTCGGAAATGCAACCCGTGGAAGAGTTTGCAAATGGAAACGGCTTCCGACGCAGGAAGCCCCACGGATTTCGCTGCGCTCCATCCGTGGGCTTGTCGCACTTACTTCTTATCCGCCACCCAGACGTTGTTGAACACGACGGGGTCGCCGTGGTCCTGGAAGAACATCGCGCCGGGTTCGGGGACTTCGCCGCCGAACTTGCCACCGGGCGTGAACTTTGGCAATTCGAGCGCCTCTTGCACGACGACGCCGTTGTGCTTGACGGTCACGATCGCGGACTTGGTCTTCTTCTTGTCCGCGTCGAAGGTTGCGGCGGTGAAGTCGATGTCGTAGGTTTGCCACACCATCGGCGGCAGGCACATGTTCACCTTCGGCTTGCTGATCGTGTAAAACGCACCGCACTCGTTTTTTTCGCCGCTCAGGCCGAAGCTGTCCAGCACTTGCAATTCGTAGCGATCTTGCACGTACACGCCGCTATTGCTGCGGCCCTGTCCGGTTGCGTTCGGCATCCACGCGAGGCGGAATTCGACGTGTGCAGTGAAGCTCTGGAAGGTCTTCTTGCTGCGTGGGTTCGTCGCGGCAAGGAACTTGCCATCGGAGAGTTCCGCGAGCTTGCCGCCATCCCAGTTTTCGAGGTCGTACGCGCCGTTGAACAACACGTACGCGCCTTCCGGGGGCTTCGCGCCCAGCGTTGGCGACGTGCGCGTGACTTTCTTCAACGTGCCTTTGGCACCTCTGGCTTCGAGTGTCAAAACGCCCTTCTCGATACTTCCAATCGCCTCCGTATCTTCGGCAGATTTCGTGACGACGACTTTATCATCCGTGCGAACCGCCACCGGTTGCAGTTTGACTACTTCGCCGTCCCAGCCCGCGCCGGGCAGGCCGTCTTTGAACCCGACGAGTGCGAACTTGCCATTCCCTCGGGCGATCACCTGCACGCCGAGTTTGAACTTGTTGCCATCGTGCTCCATGTCGCCCAAGTACTCGCCCTGGATGGCGTAGTCGGCGTCCGTCTTCAGATCGTTCGGCTCGTTGATCGCGATGCGGGACGGAGCCTTCGGTTTCGGTTTGACATCTTCAGCCATTGCCGTGAACGACGCGGCCAAGAGTGCGGTGGAGAGAACGAAACGTCGCATGAAAACCTCGTGGAAAGGGGTACGTGGCGAGTGTCGCCGCGTATCGGGCGTCAATCACTGTCTTATGTAGCTGGCCTCTGTGAGGCCGGTTCCCAAACATCCGGTCACTACATAAGACCGGGGTCACAGACCCCAGCTACAAAAACAAATCTACGCTGTCGGGCGTCAATCCTCCGGTCGGGGACCGATCGCCATCGGTTCGCCGAGTGTACCGAAATTCCGGATGAATTGCAGGAACAAATCGAGCAACCCGCTCGCATCGGAAGATCGCCCGCCGATCGTTACCGAGCGACTGTGTACGGTAATCACCCCGGCGATGCCCTTCAGCGCGATGTGGCACGAACGCCCATCGCTGTCGGCGGTGAGCTTCATTCCGGCGGGCGGTTCGTCTTCGAGGCGGTCGATGAAGTCGTTGACGACGATCGGCTTCGCGAGTTCGAAAACGAGCTTGTCGAACATCGTCCCGAAGATGGCGGCGAAGTTCGGGCCGCGCAGAAACTCGGCATCGGTAAAGTGCCCCGCCTCTCGCCGCCAGATCACCCTCGATGGCTCTTCCGGGTCGAGATCGACGAACACCGAATACTCGAAGTCCGGCGTACGCAGATACCCCGTGCCATCGGTTTCGACCGAGATTTCCAGGTCTTTTCGCTTGTACCCGAGTTGTTCGCGCGAGAGATCGAACACGCGATCGAGTTCCGCGCGAATGTCGTCCGATGCGATGCGAGCGACGAACTTCCGAGACGACGGACTGGCATTATCGGGGACTTGAAACGACTTGCGGAAGTTCGTCAGTTCGCGCACTTTCATCGTGCTTTCGGAGCGGAACAACACGCGGCGCAACCGGGCGGCATCGAGCACGGGCATGTCTGCGGTGCCACTCCAAAGCTTCGAAAAATCGGCCAGCACCGTGGCCGCATTCTGTTCGCCGAACAGGATCGGCGACTGCCTCGCCCCGCCTTCGAGGTGCTTGCGCAGAAGGCGGGGAAGTTCCTCTTCGACGTAGCGTTGCAGGCTCAGGCCCGTTAAAATTTCCTTCGCATCGGCGGCTTTGCGTGCCCGCCCGGAGAACGCATCGACGATCAATTGCGACCACAACCCGCCTTTCCCCGCCGCAAGTGGCTTCTGCTCCGGCTCGCAGGCCAACAGCCCCACCGCCTTCGCCGACGACGAAAATCGTTCGCGAAGTTCGTCCGCATCCAGGCCATCGACCGACAGAAAGTACGTACAGGACGCGGACTTGGTTGCCGTCACGGTCGCGAATAAATCCGCGAATGACATCGCAGTGTCATCGTTATCTTCGGGGAGCGTATCCCAGCAATTGAGGTAGCCGTGGCCATCGGTGGTATGCCCGCGTCCCGCCCAGAACACGATGACCTCATCGCCCTTCTTGAGTTGTTTATTCAGCGACCGCAACCGCGATTCGATTTGCGATTTCGTGGCCATCGTGCCGATCGAAGCGAACTGTTGCGACTTCGGTATCCCCGCAACCTGCAACGCCACAGCAATCGCGTGCGCATCGCTATCGGCAAACGTCATATCGCCCGCCTCCGGGTGAAGACATTTTTCGACGCCAACGAGGAAGGCCCAACGGTTCGCCACGTGCGTTCATCCTGAGTGGTGTGTAAAGTGTGGAATGGTAGTCCGTTCCGCAAAACCTAATGTAACCCTTCAGGTCCGTGAAATCGCTTCTTTATTTCTCGTAACCTTCCAGTCTGGTGAAGCCGCGTAACGAAACCGAGACAGATAACCATCGGAACGCTACGGAGGGGTGTCGGAATATAGTCGCGGTTAGAGCGCAGCGAAACCCTTGGAACTTCCTGCATCGGAGGCCGTCTCCATTTGCAAACTCTTCCACGGGTTGCACTCCGACCGCCTTCGGCAGTCGTCGTTCCACCCGTGTCTACATTGTGGCGAGCTCGATAACTCTCACTCGCCTTCGTCGGGTTCGGCGTTCGGCATCAGGTCGTGTTTGCGAATAATCTTCCGCACGGTGGCGCGTGCGAGACCTAACCAGCGCCCCGCCGCGAGGCGATTCCCGTTTAATCGCTCCAAAACTTCTGCCGTCAAAGATTTTTCGATTATGTCGATCAGCAATTGATACAGGTCGCTCGGTTCGTCCTTTCCTGCCAGTGCTACCCGTGCGGCGACCCACTTGCGGATTTCTTCCTTCACGATTTGCTCGAACGCAAATGGTACGCTTTCGTTCGAGGCCGCGGGCAAATGTTCCGGGCGGATCGGGCCACCGCGACCGACGATGGTGGCGTGTTCGATGGCATTCCGCAACTCGCGCACGTTCCCCGGCCATACGCGATCTTGCAGTTCTTTCATTGTGTCGGCGGGGATCTTTGCCGGTTGCCGCAAGATCGACTCGACGAAATGCTGCGACAGTACGGCAATATCCGCACCGCGTTCGCGCAGTGGCGGCAGATGGATCGGGTACACATTCAGCCGGTAAAACAGATCGTGACGAAATCGCGATTCCCGAACCGCCAACGCGAGGTCGGCGTGCGTTGCCGAAACGATCCGCACATTCACTGGCACCGTTTGCGTGCCGCCGACGGGGAGAATCTCCTGCCGTTCTAGCACCCGTAACAATTTCGCTTGGACTGCCAGTGGGATGTCAGCGAGTTCGTCGAGGAAGATCGTGCCGCCATCGGCGAGCGATAGCAACCCCGTTCGCGAACGTTCGGCACCGGTGAACGCACCCTTCACGTGGCCGAACAACTCGCTCTCGACGAGGTTCGGGTTCATCGCCGCGACATGTACCGGCAAGAACGGTTTATCCTTGCGAGGGCTGTTCGCGTGGACCGCGCGGGCGACGAGTTCCTTGCCCGTGCCGCTCTCGCCCGTAATGAGAACGCAGGCATCGGTGCCGGCGACCATCGCGATCCGCTTGAACACGTTCTGCATCGCAGGGCAGTGGCCAATGATTTCTTCGGAAACGGTTGCGGGTGTCGTCGCGTCGATTGGGGCTTCGTGTGCCGCGAGCGCCCGTTGCACGGTATCGAGTGCTTGCGCGAGATCGAACGGCTTCGCTAAATAATCGAAGCTGCCCGCTTCGACGGCCTTCACGGCGGTCGATAGATTCCCGTGTGCCGTCATAATCACGAACCGCGCCGTGGGAGCGAGGCTCTGCATTGTGCCGAGTGCGCTCAAGCCATCCATGCCCGGCAGACGCACATCGAGAAAGACCAACGCGGGCGGGAACGCGGCGAGTTTTTTGAAACCATCTTCAGCGGACGACGACACCGCAACGACGTGTCCCGCACGCTCGAAGGCGCAGCGCAGCGCCCACGCAATCGATTCTTCGTCGTCGATAATGAGGATATTCGCCACGCGATTCCTTCCCGAAAATCCGCAGGTTGTTGGGTACTATACATGGTGCGGATGAGTCGATCCTGTTTTCACGCTTTGAGCTTCTTCGTCGATGCGTAGCCGATGGTTGCTTGTTAGTACCTGTCCAAGAATTACTCCGTGAGCTTCGGATGTGGGCGGATCGTGTAGTTCCATTGCGGGCAGATCGCGTGGCGAGTCAGCTGTATCGTCGC
>JAYVQG010000063.1:0-10683 GCA_043757025.1 Limnoglobus sp. | reverse complement strand
GGTACGGGCCGGTTCGCCGGCGCTTCCGGGAGCTTCGTCGTCGAGCGCCTGCTCCACACGGCTACCCTCGCGAGTACCGGTTCCTTCGAGGGGACCATTGTCCTCCGTGATGACGACGGGGACGACGACTAACGTCGATGTCAACGAAAAGCAGCGGCCGGTGAGGGCTTGTCGCCAAGCAAGCCCTCACCGGCCCAACATCGCCCCGGCGCTCGGTATGCGTGCCGTGGGAACCCTCTGCGGCTACCATGGCACGCTAACGCCGTGCCGCTCGCGGGCGCATGTTTGTGCGTGAAGTGAACTTTTAGCCACTTTCAGATTTGCCTTCGTTTTTGCAATATCTCCCGCCATTCTTGGCGAGCGGGGTGTGTAAGGGGGTTTACCCAGGCTCGAAAGACCATCACCGCCCCAGAAAATTAGTGCAGCCTGCCCAATATTATTGCGAGATGCGAATCGGGGTGGATTCTCGCAAAAGGGGCATTTTCTCGACGGAAATGCGTGCGGGGAAGTGGGTGCGTATCTTCGAGGCGACACGCACCGAGACGAAGTCGTGTGGGTGCCAGGTCCAAACGACTGGGCCGAAAACGCCCCGCTCAGTCGTCCTCAACAGTTGAGTCGTAAAGACTCGATTACCATTTACCCTTTTCCGCTCGGGGTTGACTGGCGTTTTGCGAATCCGTTAGCATCTGCCGTTCGGTGCGACTTTGCGCCGCCAGACGGGGATGTCGCGATGCTGTTCACAAATACGGTTGCCGGACGATCCAGTTACGGCTTCAGGATCTTCGACGGTTTTCGTTCGAACTCGTAGTAAACGTGGCCCGCACCCGCTTTGGCCTCTAACTTGAGCGGGGGAATCACGCAAAAATGGTCTTGGAGCGTTTTCGTGTCGGCTTCGAGGAAGATCATTTTTAGTTTGTCGCCATCCAACTGATAACTCCCACCACCGAGTTGTATACGTTCTTTCTTCGGATCGGTTTCGGACTTCCATGCGGTAAGTAATCGCTGATCGAGATGCTTGACCAAATTCACCTCACCGTTTAATCGGGCATCTCCCAATTGAAACTCGACCGTACCATCGTTGCGAATCTCGAACCATTTCTTGTCCGTATCCGATAGCGGCTTGCCATCGCGTTCGCCGCGCTGGCATTGCCAACGACCGATCATTTTGGGGCCGTCTTTATAAACGAGCGGTATGAAGTACATTGCGTTCGTATCGTAATCGATGATTGCAGAGTGCGACAGGAAAAATTGGTGTCCTAGCAATCCATCGATTGCCGTCTTCTCCAATTTGCCCGTCTTCGGATGGATGAGCGTTATTTGCAAAGCGATTTCAGGTAGAACATGGGCGAGATTTTGATCGATCGGTGCGTAGTTTGAGTCGGAAAACACGACGTTTTTTACATAACAAGTTTGGCACTTGACCAATTCCTTACTCAGTCCCCCCCTTGCGAAGCCTGCATCGTACAAATCCGGCTTTGTCGTTATCCGCTTGAATGATGTATCATCGAACGTGAGCTGACCCGCCATTCCGGTGTCAATTGCGAGGTAGAACTCCGCATCACTCACTCTAATTTTCGTGACAAAACTACCGTAATCGGTTTTGTACAATGGAATCTTAACGTATTGTCGCTTTAATAATAATTCTGAAATATCCGGTGAAATTGGTTGTCGTTTTTCTGTTGAGACTCGTTTGAATTCGTATCGGGTTTGCGTTTCGGATTTATCTGCAAAGTCCAACTGACGCGATTCAAAATCGCCTTCGATTAACGTTAATATCATCGTATCGTCTGCGATCGTCAATTTTCCTGCGCCGATTTGTTTCACACGTTTTCTGTCTTTCCCTTGCGTTTCCCACAGCATGATTAGTCTCATGCTGGGAATATCGTGTAGGAGTACGACTCCTGTAATGGGAACATCGAGTAAGTTCGTCCGAAAAACGTTATCTTCAGTAAACTCTATCTGTTTCTTATCGGTATCTGGTACTGTATTCCCATTCTTTGCAACTCGAGTACATTGCCATGTGCCTATCAGTCTCGGCCATTGCTTCTTGTGCGTGGGAATGAGGTAAAGCTTACAGGCACCGTGATCGATAACTGCGGACTCTCTCGACAGGAAGTCGTTGCCGAGGAGACCATCGAGTGGAATGCGTTGCGATTTACCTGTTTTCGGATGAATCGAGTCTACGATTAATGAAAAATCAGATGCGACAAGAAGACGATTTTTACCGAGTACTCGATAACTGGCATCGGCAAACGAGACAGTATCGATGTCGCATTGATTGGTTTTTACTAATTTGCTCCCGATTCCCTTTACGGGTGACCCCTCGCGTAAATCGAGTTTCGTAGTGATTCGTCGGAATGCATCGCTATCAATATAGAAGTCACATGGGGCTCCCGTGTCGATCATGAAGTTGTAATCTATATTATAGAGGTGGATACGCACGATATATCCACCGTTCTCCATTTTGTATAACGGTATGGCTGTATATCCTTCCGCTATCAAAATGTCTTCAAAATCCGGTTCGCGTACTTTCGGGCGTTCCTCCCCTGTAACTTTAGAAGTGAAAAAAGAAAAATGACAAGCGATCAGTACGAGCAGTAAGGTGAGCTTGCCTGGCATCATTTGTATCTCAGCTTGCGTTACGAGCGGTCTATGGAACCGCTCGCAAACAATATTTATTCTGCTACCAGTTATTTCGTCGCACGATTAACGACCACTCGGTGACATTTGTCCCGGAATTAATGGTGGTGTACCGGGCGTTGGCGTACTCGGCCCGATGATGCTACCTCGTCCAAATGGATAATTTGGATTGGTCGGTCGTGGATTCTCAAAACGGTTGTTAGGTCTTGGCATTGTTCCGGGTGGCAACGGAGGAATTGGATCAAAGCCTCGACCACCTGGGAGAGTCGGGGAGGGCGATACGCCGGTGATATTTGGAATCTTGAACGGTGGACTTGTTGGAGGAGCTGGATTCAGTTGAATCTGTAGGCCTGGTGGTACATAAGTTGGATCATAGACAAAGCTTGGCGTCTTGGTTGATGGGAGCACGCCATCACCGGGTTTAACGATCCACACGGGACGCCAGCCTGCGATTCCTGGCTCATCCGTTCGAGGTTCATATCTGGGCAGCGTGTTCTCTTGTGGAATTATGCCCGGTTCTGGTAGAAGCCCCCGAGGTGAAAGATCCGGAAGAGGACGGATAATGATCGGCGAATCTGGTACATAATCTGGATCACTGACATAGCCTGGCGTCTTGGTGGTTGGGAGCACGCCATCGCCGGGTTTAACGATCCACACAGGACGCCAGCCTGCGATTCCTGGCTCATTCGTTCGAGGTTCGTATCTGGGCAGCGTGTTCTCTTCAGGAATTACGCGTGGAGGTGGAAGAAGCCCCCGAGGAGGAAGATAAGGAAGAGGCCGGGTTATAATCGGCGGTGGAATCGGTAGTGGCAACGGGCGAGCGCTCGGCAGCACGATGACTGGCACAGGCGTTGCCGGTGCTTGCGCTGGCGTCACGGCTGGGCCGGTGGCTTGTGGGTCTGCGAGTGGTGCGACAACCGCTGGTTCCGCGTTTGCCATGAACAGCGTGTTAATGTCGCCAGGTGTGCCGTATTGCAACATCATCGCGTCGAGTTGGGCGTTCGCTGGCGTGGTGAGCGTAGTGGCGTCGGTACTTGCGAAGAGTTGATTGGCGATGGCATCGTAATACGTCACAATGTAATCGTTGCCGGCTTGCTCCAGAATCATGTAAACGTCGGTGGCATTGCCCGCATCGTCCGTGAGTGGAACGACGGCGACATTGGTAACGGGCGCGATTGTGGCCTGTGGAACCGGTGGGATCGCAACTTGCGTGTCCGGGCTGGTTTGCGTGGTTGGCATCATTGCGGGATCCATGATCGGCGTCCCGTCTGGGACGATTCGCCCGTCGAGCGATTCGAGCCGGAGTCGGCTCAGTAACTTCGGGTTAAGCGACTTGCGCCCCCCCCCCCCCACCGTTGCGTAGCGTTTCCAGAATGACATGCGAAGTCTCCGAGTTGTGTAGTACGCGAACGATCGTGCGCGTGAGAGCAAGGTATGCCGACTCTAACGATTAGGCAAATGGAATCGGTAAAATTTACAACCGTGTTCCGCACTCGCCGCTTCCGCTCGGGGTTGACTGGCGTTTTGCGAATCCGTTAACATCTGCCGTTCGGTGCGACTTTTGCGCCGTTAGCGGGGATGTCGCGATGCTGTTCACAAATACGGTTACCATCGGCCAGACGGTCGAGGAACTCCGCCGGTCGCCGGACCGGATCGAGACGGCCCGCTGGGCCAGCGAATGGCCGTACTTCCGTTGGCTGCACGAGCAACTCCCCGAGCCGTTTTTCCACACGCAAGGATTCTTGCTGTTCTTTCTCGTCGTGGCGATCGCGTATTGGCTTACGCCACGGCGGTTCAACACGTCGCGAGTCTGGCTACTCGTCATCGCCAGTTTCCACTTTTACGCGGCCTGGAATGCGAGCCTCGCGCTACTCGTTACGGTCACGACGCTCGCCGACTTCCTGTTCGCGCGCTGGATGGATTCGAGCCAACGGCCACGGCTGCGAAAAGCGATCGTCTGGGCCAGTGTCTGCATGAACCTCGGCGTGCTCTGCTACTTCAAGTATCGCGGGTTCTTCCTGAACGAACTGCACGAATCGCTCGGTCGCTTCGGCCTCGATGCCAATTATTCGAAGCTGAACCCGATGGATATTCTCGTGCCGTTCGGCATCTCGTTTTACACCTTCGAGGCGATCAGTTACGCCATCGATGTGTATAAGCGGAAGATCCGTGCCGAGCGCAGTTTGCCGCATTTCCTGCTGTTTATCCTGTTCTTTCCGCACCTCGTGGCAGGGCCGATCGTGCGGGCGGGCGACTTCCTGAGACAGGCGCACCGCCGCAAACGCTGGAACTGGCTGCGCGTGCAAATCGGGCTGCAACTGTTCCTGCTCGGCGCGTTCAAGAAGCTCGCCATCGCCGACCGTATGGCCGTATTCACCGATGGCACGGCGGGGCAACCGGGGCCGTTTCTGAACCCGGAACTGTACAGCACCGGCGCACTCTGGCTCGCGCTCATGGCGTACGCGCTCCGCATTTATTGCGATTTCTCCGGCTATTCGGACATGGCGATCGGTACTGCGCACATGTTCGGGTACAAGCTCGCGCGGAACTTCAACATGCCGTACTTGTCCGCGAACGTCTCCGAGTTCTGGCGTCGTTGGCACATCAGTCTCTCGACGTGGCTCCGCGATTACGTGTTCATCCCCCTCGGCGGTAGCCGCGGTAGCGGGTGGGCGACGAACCGCAACTTGCTCATCACGATGGTGCTCGGCGGTCTCTGGCACGGGGCGAACTGGACCTACATCGTCTGGGGTTTACTCCATGGCACGATGTTAATTGCGCATCGCCAGTTCCGCGCGTGGTGCGAGACGAAGCCGGTCGTCGAGGCGTACCTGAACACGTGGGTTGGCACCGCTTCGCGCGTCTTCGTTACGTACATTTGCGTCTCGTTGTGCTGGGTGTTCTTCCGTCCCGAATGGGGCAAAGCGATCGTGATGCTCGAACGGATGTTCGGCCTTCACGAAGGGATGACGCTGCCGCTGCACAACCGCAGTTTGTGGTACACGGTGGTGTTCGTGCTGATGTGCCATCTGCTGGTGGCGCGCGGATATTGGCAGAAAATCTGGGAGCGTGCGCCCGCATCGGTGCTGGGCGCGGGGTATGCCGTCTGCCTGATTACCGCGATGGTTCTGGCACCCGACTCCGGCAAGTCGTTCATCTACTTTACGTTTTAATCGGAGTCGCGATGCGTTTGTTCTCGCGACCGTTCGCCTTCGTTCGTCGGCAAAATGCGACTACTGCCAAGGCGGTGTCAGTCGCATCGCGGCGGCGCACGGCGAAGCGGGCGGTGATTGCGGGCTTCGCCTGTTTCCTACTGCTCAGCCTCGGCCTCGGCATAACTTCGGAAGTTTATCCGCGGATTCGCGATCCGTTCTACGGCGACAAGCTCGTGAAGTTGCAGCCGAAGCTCGGCACGGCTCCGCTCGTCGTCATGCTCGGCACCTCGCGCACCGGTTTCGGCTTCCACGGCATTCAGATCGAAGACACCGTGCTGCGCGAAACGGGCCGCCCGATTGCGGCGTTCAACTACGGCATTCCCGCATCGGGGCCGATCACGCACCTGATCTATTTGAAGCGTCTGATCGAGGACGGCGCGACGCCCGATCTGCTGATACTCGAGATCCTGCCGAGCATGTTGGCGAACGCGAACGCGGGGCCGCTCGAACGCTATTGGGTGTTCGGCGAACGGCTGACGCACCGGGAAATTCCGCTCGTGGTGAAGTACGGATTCGACGAGGCCGAAGTGACGACGCGCTGGCGTGGGGCGACGTTCAACCCGTGGTACGCGCTGCGATTTCAGCTACTCGGCCGCGTCGTACAAAGCTGGATTCCGTGGCAATGTCGCTTCGACTGGAGCCGAGGCACCGACCGTTGCGGGTGGGGCACGCCGCTCCGCGATTTCAGCACGCCCGAAGAACGTGCCATCGGGGCGATCCACGCGAAGAACGAGTATTTCGCGGTGTTGCACGACCTGCAACCGAACGGCCACGCGGTGGCGGCACTCCGCGAATTGCTGCGCGTTTGCAACGAACGCGGCATCGCCGTGAAGCTGTTGCAGATGCCCGAAAGCGTCGAGTTTCGTTCGTGGTATTCGGACGAAGTGAATCGTCGACTGACGGCGCTTTACGCGGACCTCGGCTGCGAAATCATACTGGCGAGCGATTGGGTACCGGACGAACAATTCACCGATGGGCACCATTTGTTGCGGCCGGGTGCCGAGCGATTCTCCGAACGATTGGCCCGCGACGTGTTGATTCCGTGGCACAACCGACACGCGAAACGAGTAGCGCGTTGAACGCGATCCTGCAACGACTGACAACGCCTTGGCAGTTGCGAACGCCGCGAGTCGTGGTGGTGCCGCGAGTGTCTCGCGCACGGCGTGCGATTGCGTGTGCGGTGTTTGCGTTCCTCGTCGTGCAACTCGCATTCGCCACGGTCGTGCAACGCGAATGGCTGCCGTTACGCGATCCGTTGTTTCACGAAAAATTCGAGCGACTCCAGAAGCACGCCGCGTTCTGGAACGACGACAAAACGACGTTGCGAATCCTCGCGATCGGCAGTTCAAGGCTGCATCTTTCATTCGATGCGAAACGATTGTCGGAGACGCTTTCCACCGCGTATGGCCACCCCACAATCGCGTATAACTTCGGGACGTCGGGTGCCGGACCGCTGACGAATTCGCTGTATCTGAAGCGATTAATTGATGCGGGTATACGGGCCGATTGCGTCGTACTCGAACTCCACCCCGCGCTCATTGGCACCGGCGAAGCAGAGTTTTTGCTCGAACGGCGTTGGCTGCACGGGTACCGGTTGCGACCCGGCGAGTGCGAACAACTCGCACGTTACGGCTTCACGCCGGAGTATCCGCCGTCGTTCGGTGCGAAGGCGTACCTGACGGCTACGCACGCCTACCGGATGCCCGCACTCAACCGCTACGCGACCGTCTGGCTGCCGTGCCCGTTCGGCCTGACACTCGGTGCGCAACACGACGACTTCGGCTTCGTGTCGGGTATCGAACTGCCTTTGCGCGAGCGACCGATTGCGTTCCAACGCACGCTCGCGCAGTATCGCGATGCTTTCAAGGGATACCGCGTCGGTGGTCCCGGCGCGGCGGCACTTCGCGATTCGCTCGCGATTTGCAAGGCCGCCGGGCTACGTGCGGCGCTCCTCGTCACGCCCGAATCGCCCGCGTTTCAGCGGCAGTATGGCCCCGACGGCGCGAAACAAATTGCCGAGTTTATCGACGAGCTTCGCCGTGAATTTTCCGTCGCGATTCTGAATGCTCGCGATGCGATCCCCAATAGCGAACTCGCCGACGGCCACCACCCGACGCCCGCCGGCGGCGCGATCTTTACCGATTGGTTTGCTGCGGAATTTCAACGAACGTGGCAATCGAACGAGGGCACGCGATGAATGATTTGATGTACTTCTTTTTCCGTGATGTCCGTGCATTCCGTGGTTATGATTTCTCCTGCAATGAATTCACCACGGAAAACACGGACTACACGGAAATGAATATCAATCGAATGGTTTACGGCGTTGGGAACGAGGGCACGCGATGAATCCCACGACGGCGACACCCCTGCTCGTACGGCTCGTCAAATCGCTCGCGATTGTCGTCGTCGATGTGCCGATTCGCACCAACACAAAGTCGCGCCGCAAGTCGGCCCGCACGACGGTACTCGCGTTCGCGTTCGTGCTGCTCGCGTCGAATTTTGGCTTGTCCTCCAGCATGGATTCGCTGTTCGCGCAACTGCGCGACCCCGAATACGGGCGGCGGCTTTCGCACTGGAAGGCGCGAGCGGCGGAGAACCCCGACCGACCGATGGTGCTGTGCCTCGGCAGTTCGCGTACCGCAATGGGACTACGACCGGGCATCCCGAACGCCGTCCCCGATCGGCCAATGTTGTTCAATGGCGCGATCGTCGGAAGTGGGCCGGTGATGCAAGTCATGGCGCTACGGCGTTGGCTGCACGATGGCGTTCGGCCCGACGCGGTCGTGCTGGAATACTGGCCCGCGTTCATGCGCGAAGACGGCCCGTACCTCGAAGAATTGCGGATCGACAAACACCGGTTGCTGAAGCAAGACATCCCGTTCATTCGCGACTATTTCGGGGCGCACGAATCGACCGAAGCGACGATGCGGCAGATCCGCCGGAAACCGTGGTACGAGCATCGGCTGCGGCTCGTCAGTCAGATCGTGCCGGGCTGGTTGACGTACGATCGTCGTCTCGATGGCGGCTGGCATAAACTCGATGGCTGGGGCTGGCTACCGGGCTACGACGAAGACCCGCCGGAAGCCGAGCGTACGCTTCGGCTCAAGCTATCGACGGGCTACTACGAGCCACTGTTCCGCGATTTCTGCATCAGCCCGATCGCCGACCGGGCCACGCGCGAACTGATCGAAACGTGCCAATCGCGCGACATTCCCGTGTCGTTACTCTGGCTGCCCGAATCGACCGAATTCCGCAGTTGGTACACCCCGTCGGCAAAGCGGATCGGCGAAGAGTACCTCGCGAAAATTCGTGCGGAATACGGCGTGCCGTTGATCGATGCCCGCGACTGGGTGCCCGATCCGCAGATCGCCGACGGCTTCCACATGACGCAAAACGGCGCGACGATTTTCTCCGAAAAGCTCGGCCCCGCCATCGCGGCCACGTACCCGAATTTAACGCGAGGCCGCCCGTGATTCGGTTGTCGCTACCGATCCGGTTCCGGTCGCGAATCGCAACCACCGCACCCTCGCGAACCCAAAGGGCACGCCGCGCCGTCGGCGCCGCGCTGGCCTGCGTTTTGCTGCTGCACGTCGGAATGATCGTGGCCTTGGAAACGGTCAAAACGCACTGGCGCGACCCCGAATACGGCTGGCGAATCGCGGCACTTCGCGAACTCGATTCGACGCGCGGCGAACGCAAACTGATCGTCGCCGTGGGCAGTTCGCGTACGCAAATGGGCTTCCGACCCAGCGTAATGTGCGATTCGGTGGCGATGTACAATCTCGCGCAGGCCGGTAGCGGTCCGGTGCAAGTGCTGTTGAACGTGAAGCGAATGCTGGCCGCAGGCGTGAAGCCGAACGCGATACTCATGGAGATCATGCCGACATCGCTGATGCAAGATGGCACCCTGGAACAGTTCACGCACGACGGGGCGAGCCGCCTCGGTTTGGCCGATATTCGACATCTGGAAATGTACGCTGACAACCCATCGTCACTCTACCGCCGTTGGGCGACTTACCGCATGTTGCCGTGGCACACGTACCGGTTTCTGTTGCTCAGTCATTTGATGCCGGGGTTTCTTCCGTGGCAGAATCGCGTCGATTTCCAGTGGCGAATGCTCGACCGCAACGGCTGGTTGCCATACCCGTTCGAGACGATCCCGACGGAAACGCGAGAACGCGGACGGGCACACGCACAGCAGCAGTACGAATGGATTTTGCAACACTACCACATCTCGCCGTTGCCGGATCGTGCGATTCGCGATGTGATTCAGCTATGCCAACGCGAAAATATCCGGCTCGCGTTCTACCGAATGCCGGAGTCCCCTGCGTTCCGCGCGTGGTACACACCGAGCGCGAACGACACGATCTCCGCGTATCTGCAAAGTCTCACCCGCGAGTATGGCACACCGGTATTCGATGCGTCCGACTGGTTGCCCGAAGACGCCTTCGCCGATGGTCACCATCTGATGAAGCCCGGCGCGACCACCTTCAGCGAACGCTTCGGTAAAGAGTTTTTGAACGAGTGGGCCGAGTGAAACGACACCCGAATCACTTGCCATTCGCCGAGTGTTTCCGCAATCGCTCGATCTCTGCCCTGAGTTGCGCCAACTCGACTTCCACTGACTCCCGACGACGCTGTTCGTCATCGGCGCGTTGCTCCGCCTGCGCCCGACGACGCTGTTCGTCATCGGCGCGTTGCTCGGCCTGCATCCGACGACGTTCGGAGATTGCGAGTTGGTCCATCAGTTCGGCGGGCAGCGATTGCAGTTTGCCCCGATACCAGAAGCGAACCCAGTCGTCGAGGATCGCGAACTCGAGTTCTAACT
>JAYVQG010000062.1:0-10697 GCA_043757025.1 Limnoglobus sp. | reverse complement strand
CCAAGCAACGCGGCGTCGACTGGCAATTCAAACTCGCAGACGCACGCATAAAGTTAAAGCGACTTTACCCCAAAACCAAGACTTGACGACGCACTAGTCACAGTGGGAAATAGGACGTGTTTAGGAAGCTCAACATTAGGGCTGACAACCCATACGTCATTCGCGCCAGTCACTTGGCCGCGATGTACACGGCAAAGTTCGCCGAGTTCGATGTAACCTTTTGGTGCCTTTTGCGTCGCGCGGGTGAATACCGTCCAGCGCGGTTCTGCTTCGAGTCGTTCGACTGATACTTTAATGGGCTCATTCAACTTTGCAAGCTTTGACGAACTAGCGATACGACGGAAGTCGACGTATTTCGTTTTTGAGCCGATGATAAATGACGAGATACTTGACGTTGTTGCAGTATCCGGAAATATCTGCGCGGTCGGCTCTATAAGCGACAACGTTTGTAATCCGAGTCTGCGAACAGCTAGTTTTCGTAATAATTCGCCATAGTTCACATCCATCCATTCAGCAGCGGTGATGTATGCCCCGTAATCGCCTGTTTTACCTAGCACTGCTGTCGCCAAATAAAAGTGCATGTGTAAGCCACATAACTGGCTCGCAGGTAATCCCAGTTCTGATGCAGTACGGGTCAGCCACGCTTTCCATTTCTGTGTGATCTGGTGATGTCGAACGTAAGGCGGGTTCCCAACAAAAAGGGTTTTCCCGTAGACATTATCGAGTTTTGTCTCACGGAAATCTATCGAACGAATCTCGCTGCGAGCAGCCATACCACGCGCAGCCAGATTTCCGCGAGCTATGATTGCCGCAACTGGATCAATTTCAATACCGAGCAAAGTCGACTTTGGAAAACGAAGACCTGCTTCAATTAAGAATCGTGCAGATCCGCAGCCGGGGTCCACAACACGTACCGGTGACGCCAAAACCTCACACCAATCGAGCATCGTCGAGACGATGACAGGCGGAGTATAAACCGCGCCGATTTCGCGACGAACCTCACGAGACCGCAATGTGCAGAAAGCTTCGCAGCAGACTCAGTTCATCATGATTCCAACCGCTAACGATTTCTGCTCCGAGTTTTTGCGCAATTGCTAGCTAGCAAGTCTCGCTCGCCGAGGATCGGTCCAAAGAGAGTTTGGTTTTGGAACTGTGGTTTGCTCATGGTGATCACAGTATAGCAGCTTTAATGCATTCGTCTGGAAGGAACTCCACATTCTAGAAAACGCAATAGCGAAGTTGGCGGGTGGGCAAGTGACAGTGCGGGGTGGGGTTTTGGGCCGGTTTGCCTAGCATACACAGCATTCGCATACGATGGAAACGGATGATTCCATGACCGGAGACGATGACATGACGCGTAGCCAGGCGGCCGCGATGACGCTCGCGCTGTTTGCTCTTACGGAGACGCCCGGAGATTCGGCGGGGCAGGCAACGTACCAGAAGCCGCCACAGGCGATTCTCGATGTCTTGCACGCGCCGCCCGCACCGGCACTCAGCCTGAACCCGACGCGGGACACGCTGATGTTGATCCAGACGATGCGCTATCCCGGCATCGCCGAGTTGGCGAAACCGCAACTGCGGCTGGCCGGGTTCCGCATCAATCCGCTCACGAACGGCCCCGCCCGCATCGCGCATGTCACCGGGCTGACACTCATGCCGGTCGAGGGTGGGCATCCGTTACCGATAACGCTGCCGAAAGGGATCGTCGGCGTGCCGCAATGGTCGCCGAACGGCTTCCGCTTCGCCACCACCGTGACCACCGATACCGAGGTGCAACTCTGGGTCGGCAGTACCGCCAACGCGGCGATGAAACGCATCCCGTTCGTCGCGCTCAATGCGGCGTTCGGCGACCCGATCTCGTGGATGCCGGACTCGAATTCGCTTCTGTGCGAGCTCGTTCCGAGCGATCGCGGCAAGCCACCGGAAACTCCCCTCGCGCCGAGCGGCCCGACGGTGCAGGAATCGAGCGGCAAGGCGGCCCCCGTTCGCACGTACCAGGACATGCTGCAAAACGCGCACGACGAGGCCCTTTACGATTACTATGCCACGTCGCAGTTGGCGGTCGTGTCGCTCGATGTGCCACCGATCGCGCAAGCCGTCGGCGAACCGGCAATCTTCGGCACCGCCTCGCCTTCGCCCGATGGAAAATTCTTGCTGATTAGCCGTCTGCGTCGGCCGTATTCGTACTTGCACCCGGCATCGGCGTTCGCGAAAACCGTCGAAGTCTGGAACCGCAAAGGTAAGGTCGTTCATACTGTGGCGGAGCTTCCGTTGCAGGATAAAATCCCCATCGAAGGCGTGCCGACGGGGCCGCGGAATGTGAGTTGGCAGCCGACGAAAGACGCGACGCTGATGTGGGTCGAAGCACTCGACGGTGGCGACCCGAAAACGAAGGTGCCGCACCGCGACCGGGCGTTCGCACACGCCGCCCCGTTTGCCGATGCCGCGAAGCCATTATTCGAAGTCGAACATCGCTTCAGCGGCATGAACCACTTCCCCGATGGCGACCGCGTGCTCGTCAGCGATTACGACCGCGACCGCCGTTGGACCCGCACCGTGTTGCGCAAACTTTCCGAGACTGACACCGCACCGACAGTGATCTTCGATCGCTCGATTCAAGACCGCTACAACGACCCCGGCACGCTACTCTCGAAGCGCATGGCGAACGGTCGCTCGGCGTTGTGGGTGACCGACGATACGCTGTTTCTTTCGGGTACCGGTGCCACGCCGAAGGGCGACCGGCCGTTCCTCGACCGCTTGAATATCAACACGAAAAAGACCGAACGTCTCTTCCACTGTGCCGAAGGCGCGTACGAATCGGCGACGCCGCTATCGGACGATGCGACGAAGTTACTCGTCCGTCGCGAGTCGCCGAGCGACCCCGGAAATTACTTCTTCAAGAGCGGCACGACCGAAACCGCGATCACCACGTTCGTCGATCCCACACCGATTCTGCGACAGATCCAGAAGCAACTCGTCACGACGAAACGGCCCGATGGCGTGACGGTTTCGTTCACGATGTATCTGCCGCCGGATTACAAGGCGGGCGAAAAACGGCCGACGGTGTTCTGGGCATATCCGCGCGAGTTCAACACCGCCGACACCGCCGGGCAAATTAGCGGCAGCACGGATCGCTTCACGAACATCACCGGCTATTCGCACCTGTTTTTCTTGCTGCAAGGCTACGTGGTGATGGACGAAGTCAGCGTGCCGATCGTCGGTGCGCCGGACAAAGCGAACGATACGTTCGTCGAGCAACTCGTCGGCAGTGCGAAGGCGGCGATCGATAAAGCCGTCGAAATGGGGCCGGTGGATCGCAACCGCATCGGCGTCGGCGGGCACAGTTACGGCGCGTTCATGACGGCGAACTTACTCGCGCACAGCGACTTGTTCCGCGCCGGTATCGCACGCAGCGGCGCGTACAACCGCACGCTGACGCCGTTCGGTTTCCAGAACGAACGCCGCACGTATTGGGAGGCACCGGAGGTGTACGCGACGATGTCGCCGTTCCATAACGTGCATAAAATTCACGCGCCAATCTTGCTCGTCCACGGCATCGTCGACGACAACCCTGGCACCTTCCCCGTGCAAAGCGAACGTCTCTACCAGGCCCTCCGCGGCAACGGGGCGACCACGCGATTAGTGATGCTCCCGCACGAAGCCCACGGCTACGCCGCCAAGGAATCCATCGAACACGTGCTCGCCGAACAAATCGCCTGGTTCGACAAGTACGTAAAAGGTGCGAAGTAAACATTCGCCGCAGGGAACCCGCACTCGAAAGATTGACATGGCCGAGAATCGCACCGATGTCGCACGGATCGCGTCGCTCGATCAGTTCCGAGGTTACACGGTCCTCGGGATGTTCCTCGTCAATTTCGTCGGCTCGTTTGCCGCCATCAAGGCCGTGCTGCCCGCCCTCAGCCACCACCACACGTATTTCAGCTATGCCGATTCGATCATGCCGCATTTCCTATTCGCGGTCGGGTTCGCGTATCGTTTGACGTTCCTCCGTCGCGTGCAAACCAGCGGCCCGCGTTCGGCGTATTGGCACGCCGTGCAGCGAAACTTCGCGTTGTTGCTCGTTGCGTTCGTCGTTCACAACGTCGGCTCGCGCTGGGAACAATGGTCCGATACGAAGCAACTGGAAGTCGTGCTGTTGCGTTGGGCGAAGCAAGATCTGTTTCAAACGCTCGGCCACATTGCCGTCACGTCGCTGTGGGTGTTGCCGGTGATCGCATCGCGGCCGGTCGTGCGCATCGCATTCGCGGTCGGCTCGGGGCTGTTGCATTTGGCGCTGTCGTATGCGTTCTATTACCGGTGGACGAACACGCCTCCCAACGGAGTCGACGGCGGCCCGCTCGGATTTCTCACGTGGACGATCCCACTGATTGCCGGTTCGCTCGCTTACGATGCGTGGGTGGCGGGTAATGGCCGCGTATGTGTCGCTCGCCGATTACTGGCGTGGGGTTTGGTAATCATGGCGCTCGGCTACGGCCTGACGTGTTTGCACCTGGCCCCGTCCGACCGCGACGAATGGCAGTTTCGGATGACCGAATCTCCGGCGGCACCACCGTTCGTTTTCGTCCTCGAAAAGCCGCCGACCGACAACCTGTTTACCATCAGTCAACGTTCCGGCAGCCTGACGTACCTCGTTTTCGGCGCGGGCTTTTCACTGGCGATCTACGCGATCTTCGTCTGGGCGTGCGATATCGGAACGCTGCGTATTGGCATCCTTCGCACGTTCGGAACGAACGCGCTGCTCGGCTACATCATCCACGGCATGGTCAACGACGCGGTCAAGCCGTTCGCCCCGCGCGACGCCCCGCTCTGGTACGTCTTTGCAGCGTTCGGCGTCTCACTCTCGATCTGCTATCTGTTCCTGCGCTACCTCGAAAAGCACCGGCTGTTTCTGAAGATGTGATTCTGCGTCGCCGCAGCGAGAAGTATAAGGGGAGTCACGAGACATTGAGATCGTCGCACGCCTTCTCGTAACTCTGCTCGAGATTCAATGGCAGGCTACGTACATCTGTCAGCCACAAAGGAAGCGTCGGTAGCGGTTGACCAACCATTAATGTGTGCGACCAGGTTTCGAGAATCGCACGATTCCCTTTCGGAATCCAGCGGCACGACGCAGCATAAAGTGGCGGTGGCTCGGTGCCCATCGTGGGGTCGGACTGACCCAGAAAGGTCATCAGTTCAGCGTAAAGGTTGAAATGCCGCGTCGTCACCACGTCCACGATGTTGACCGCAACCCCCTTTTGCAGCAGTGCGGCGCACTTGCCGACGAAGGCGTTCCGCTTCTCCGGCCGATCCTTGTTTGCGGGGCTAACCAGTTCGATGACCGCCACCAGCGTCCGGTCGCGTTCCGCATCGTAAATGCGAACTTCGTACTCGTCGTAATCCGGTATCTCCGTCTCGACGGCGACACTGGGTTCGGCCACAGTCCAGGTTGCCGTGGCGACACCACCATCGTTGTCGCTGTCCGAAAAGCCTCTCGATGGGCCGTCCCGTTCGTAGGTACCAATGTCGATTTCGATCTGCGAACCGAGATGCACCTTCGGCGCAGAAACATAGCCGGGCGGAAGTTGTTTCTTCAATTGCTGGACGATTACCGCAGGCCACATGGCGTGGATTTCCTCCCAGGAAACCTGACGGCTGACAGGCGGTCGAAAGTGATCGTGTAACGGCATAGTCTGATCTCCTCGATAGGATTGTACCAACTGCAGTTGTAAGCGTTCACGGGGTATTCGTTTTGGCTTTGAACCCGCTGGTTTTGTAGGTCGGGTCGAAGCTTTGAGAGGCCCGACAGTGCATTCACGCGAGGATTGCGAACCTTCCGGTTTTTTGTCGCGGATACTCTGTCGGGCCTCATCTCAAAGCCTCTTCGACTGCGACCTACTTGTTCTGAAAGGTTGAAAATGCAATCTGTCCCCGTGAACGGTTACATACATCTCGCGTAACGGGGTTATGGTGCGATCCGACTCGGCCTTATACGATAATCATGCAAAGGAGAATTGCGATGCCGCTCCGCGATCATTTTCGACCTCCACTGACAACTATCGCCTCGTGGGAGGAACTGCACGGAGCGTGGCCGGCGACGATGGCCTATCGCATCAACGAATTGTTGCCGCCTCAATACCGGTGCGGATTGAAAATTCACCTCGGCAACTTGGTGGAGATCGATGTCGGCGCGTACGAGTTGGACAACCCACGGGGCCGCGTAAACGAGAACGATCCGGCGCTGGCTTGGGAAGCGTCCGCACCGACGTTGCTGCTCGATACCGACGAGTTGACGCCTCCCGAATACGAGGTTCGGGTGTACGACGAAAGCGCATCGCGTCGACTCGTCGCAGCCGTCGAGATCGTCAGCCCACGCAACAAAGACCGACCGCGTGCGCGCGAGGAATTCGTCTCGAAATGTCATGCCATGCTCCGGCAAGATGTTTGCGTCGTCATCGTCGATCCGGTGACGATCCGCGGGGCGAATCTCTACGCGGAACTGGCCGAGCGGATCGGGGCCAAACCGCCCGCCCATGCCGATTCGTCCCTCTACGCGGTATCGTGTCGGCCCTTGCATTTCCGCGATCGCACCCGCATCGAAGCCTGGGAACACACGCTCGCGGTCGGCTCTCCACTGCCCACGCTACCGCTTTGGATCAGCGATACAAAGTACGTGCCGCTCGAACTCGAACGCACGTACCTGGAAACTTGCAAAGGCCTGCGGATCGGGTGAACGCGGGCAAATCGTTCGCACCCCAAACCCACACCATCACGAGGACTCCAAAATGTCTCTACCGATGAAGCTCGGCTGTTTTCTGAGTGCGATAGGCTATTTCTTCTGCGCTGCGGGTGCCGATGCGGCAGAACTGTATGTGGGCGGCGCGACGGTGAGCATCACACCGGACAAGCCCGTCGCACTGTGGGGGCAGTTACATACGCGGATCTCGCTCGGCGTGGAAAGCCCCGTGTTGGCGACCGCCTTGGCGCTGGAATCCCGCGATGGCGACAAGGTGTTGGATCGGGCCATCTTGGTGGCATGCGACCTCGTATTGATCCCTGCCGATGCCCTGGCGAAGACGCGGGCGCGGGTCCGGAAAGCGCTGCCCGACTTCCCCGTCGACAAAATCATTCTCAGCGCCACGCACACGCATACCGCCCCCGTTCTGACGGAAGGCGTTTATGAAATCCCAAAAGAGGGCGTGATGCAGCCGACGGAGTACGTCGAGTTTTTCGCCGACCGCGCGGCCGAAGCCGTGCTGACGGCCTGGAAAGCGAGAACGCCCGGCAAGGCCAGTTGGGGCCTGGGCGAAGCCGTGATTGCGCACAACAGGCGGGCCGTCTACGCGGATGGCACGGCGGTCATGTATGGAGCCACCGACAAACCGAATTTTCGGATGATCGAAGGCTACGAAGATCACGATGTCAACGTGCTGTTCTTCTGGGATGCCAAAGACAAGCTCGTGGCCACCGCGATCAACATCGCTTGCCCTGCACAGGAGGTCGAAGGCCGGTCGGCGATCAATGCGGATTTTTGGCACCCCGTGCGCGAGTCGCTGCGTGCCAAGTACGGGAAAGACCTCCACGTACTCGGCTGGGCCGCGGCCGCGGGCGATCAATCGCCGCGCCCAATGTTTCGCAAGCAGGCCGATGAACGGATGCGGAAACTCCGCGGCCTCGACCGCCTTCAGGATATTTCCCGACGGATCGTTCGAGCCTGGGACGACGCCTACGACGGTGCGAAGAAAGATGTGCATACCGATGTGCCGCTGAGTCACCGCGTCGAGCCGCTCGAACTCCCCCGCCGCGAGGTATCCGAGCGAGAATGGCAACTGGCGAAAGCCGACGTAGCCGTCTACTCGAAAGAAAAAGGACAGCAGACGATGGTGTGGTGGCATCAACAGGTCGTGACGCGATTCGAGCGACAGCGGGCGGGAACGGTCGAGCCGTTCAAAATGGAACTCCACGTGCTGCGGCTCGGCGATATCGCGATCGCCACGAATGCGTTCGAGTTGTTCACGGACTACGGCATTCAGATCAAAGCGCACAGCCCCGCGTTGCAGACCTTCGTGATTCAGTTGGCCGGTTCGACCGAAATGGGTAGTTATCTGCCCACAAAACGCGCCGTGCAGGGCGGCGGCTACAGCGCGATTGTGCAAAGCAACGAGGTTGGCCCCGAGGCCGGGCAGATCCTCGTCGACCGAACCGTCGACCGCATTAACGCCTTGTGGCCAACGAAGCCAAAGTGAACATCCCGTTCGATCGGCGTTTCGCCGCGACGCGAATTTTTACATAACGAGGACGCGACAATGCGAATGTTGTTTGTGATGCTGTTGGCGATTCCGGCGCTGGCCGAAGAACCGACTGCGAAATCAGAGTTTACCCGTGGCGATGCGCTGCTGAAGAAGCGCGACAACGCCGGTGCCGTGAAGGCGTTCACGGCGGCGATCTCGCTCGAACCGAAGCTGATGGCGGCGTACGATCGGCGCGGCGATGCCAACCTCAAACTCGGCCTGTTCAAGGAATCGATTGCAGACTTCGACGCATTCCTCGAAACCAACCCGAAGTTCGCGCCGGAACACTGGCGTCGCGGCATCGCGCTCTATTATGCCGAACGATACAAGGACGGCGTCAAGCAGTTCGAGACGCATAAGACCGTCAACCCGCAAGATGTCGAGAACGCAGTCTGGCACTACCTGTGTAATGTCAAAGTCATCGGCAAAGACAAAGCGATGAAGGAACTGATCGACGTGACGCAGGACACCCGCGTGCCGATGGCCGAGATCCAGAAACTGTACGCGGGCAAGCTCAAACCCGAAGACGTGCTGGCTGCGGCGGAGAAAGTGGATGCGAAAACCGACGCGGGGACCGAAGCCCGATTCTACGCGAACCTCTACGTGGCACTCTGGTACGAAGCCGAGGGCGATGCGAAGAAGGTTCGCGAACACCTGACACCGGCGGTCGAGAAGTACGAAATTTCGCACTACATGTGGGATGTCGGCCAAGCGCATCTGAACGGCTTGAAGGCGAAAAAATAGATCAGGACAGGATGAACATGATTTTCAGCATTGCAAAACAACCAGTATGGATTATTTGTAACCGTTCACGGTGTATTCTGTTTTTCTGTGAACCCACTGGTATTGTAGGTCGGGTCGAAGCTTTGAGAGGCCCGACAGTGCATTCACGCGAGGATTCTAAACTTCCGGGTTTTTGTCGCGGATACTCTGTCGGGCCTCATCGCAAAGCCTCTTCGACCGCGACCTACGGCGTCTGAAAGGTTGAAAATGTAATCTGTCCCCGTGAACGGCTACAAAAAACACCTGTAAGAAGTGAGGCGAATCATGGCGAAGAAATCGTTCACTTACGACTATGCCCGCCCTGCCGTGACGGCGGACATCGTGCTGATTACGCGCGAGGCACAACCGCGCGTGTTACTGATTCAACGCGCCCACGAACCGTTCGCTGGTGCGTGGGCGTTGCCGGGCGGTTTCGTGAATGCCGACGAGCCAATCGTCGATGCGGCGAAGCGCGAGTTGCAAGAGGAGACGGGGTTGGAAATCGCTCTGCTCGAACAACTTTACACGACCGGCAACCCCGGCCGCGACCCGCGCGGTTGGACGATCAGCATCGCGTTTCTGGCCCGCGTTGACGCAGGCACATTGCACGCCAAAGCCGGCGACGATGCCGCCGCCGTGAAGTGGTTTCGCCTCAATAAACTGCCAAAACTCGCGTTCGACCATGCTATGCTCGTACAGCGAGCCATCGCCCGCATCGCAGATCGCGCAGCGTAAACGCGAGACCTACAAAACCCGTAGGTCGTGGCCGAAGAGGCTTTGCGATGAGGCCCGACAGAACGGCAACGACACAAACCATGAGAGTTTTGACTCGCGGTGCGCGCAGTCGATGCGCACACAAAGCATACGGCCACGACCTGCAAATGGTAAATCGCCAATGGATGTAAAATGCAACGACTACGTCGAAATCTTGTAGCAGGTGGCATCTATTTCTTCACGGTTGTGACCCACCAACGCCGATCGATTTTGACGACCGAACTCGGTCGAAATTGTCTCCGTGAATCGATCGGTCTTCAATTGAAACGACAGCCGTTTGATTTGTTAGCTATCGTGCTATTGCCGGATCATCTTCACACAATGTGGAAACTCCCGCCTGGTGATGATGACTATTCCACTCGATGGAAGCAGATAAAAGAGCAGTTCACGCGGAAATATTGCGACCGCGGTGGAATGGAAGGAGATCTGACCGCAAATCGTTTGTGTCACCGCGAACGAGGTATCTGGCAACATCGTTTCTGGGAACACACCATCGAAGACGACGACGATTTCAAACATTGTTTAGACTACATTCATTGGAATCCTGTGAAACATGGTTTTGCAAACATGCCGTCGGAATACAAATGGTCGAGTTTTCAGAAATGGATTAAATTGGGCGAATACGATCAGGATTGGGGTCTGGGGGAAGTGGTAGATGTTCCGGGTTCGGAATGGGAGTGATACAAAACTGCGTAACCGTTCACGGGGCAGTTTGCATTTTCAACTATCCAGTCGCCGTAGGTCGTGGCCGAAGAGGCTTTGCGATGTGGGCACCGACAGAACGGCAACGACAACACCCCCGAGTTTGGAATCACCGCGCGTATGCACTGTCGGGCCTCCCAAAGCATCCGGCCCGACCTACAAAACCAA
>JAYVQG010000061.1:0-2744 GCA_043757025.1 Limnoglobus sp. | reverse complement strand
GGTTGATTCCGAAATCGGGAATGATTCCAGGGATGGGTGGTGGGTAAGTGGTGGAATCATTCCCTGCTACCCAAAATCGCCGCAATTGAAACCAGGCCCATAAGTTCTCTCGAAACGGAGTGTCACTCGGCTGTCAGCGCGTCGGCGATGTCGCCCCAGGTTCGGAATGGCTGGAACGGTTCGCGGCGCTGTTTCAAAACATCGGCGAGATACCCGCGCGCGAACCGCAATGGCGCAGGCACGGCGAGCGCGGGGGCGACGTCGGTTGCGCCGTCGCCGGCGAAGGCGACGGTCGTACCGGCTGTGGAAAATGACCGCACGATCTTCGCTTTATCGATGCCCGCGTAATCGTCGCGGAACGTCGGGTCTATGGGCATTTCCATCACGAGCCGGTTATCGATCATAACCCCGCCGTTGGCGTAAATCGGCAGGTCTACACCCGCCATTGCGAGGAGCCGTTCGATGTACCAACGACTGCCCGCCGAGGCGACGACGACGCGCCAACCGCGCTCGCGTAACTTCGCTAGTCGTTGAGGTAAATCGGGTGGCAACCGCATGTCTTTTAGCAAGTCCAACAGCGCCGCTTCCCCCACGGGTGCGTAGGCGAAGATGTTGCGAAGGGCTTCAAAATGCGTAATCCGCCCGGCGACGCACTCCGACCAATAATCGGGCGCACCGGGCGGATAGAGCCGCGACACGAACAGGTTGTAAAAGTCTTCCCCCGCCAGCGTCCCATCGAAATCGGTGACGAATACCTTCGTCGTGCGTGCGTCGTTCATGCTAAATAATACGGGCGGCACCTGGTAAACCGGTGTAATCGTCGCGATAAATGGCATCGACGCAACTCGGGCTGTAGGTGTGGCGTTCGACGTCGTTGGCGGTCGGCTTCGCTTCGCTCGTGGCCAACACGACGGCGGCATCGGCTTCGTCTTTCGCTTCCGCTTTCATTCCGCGAATCAAGTCCGCATCGAGGCCACCCGCATCGACGAGCGCTTGTTCGAAGAGGCCAATGCAGTCGGGTTCGCCGAGGTTTCGCTGCGCGCCGCTGCTCGAGGAGTGCCCGTGGAGCCGGGAAACGAGGGCTTCCAGCAGGAACGGTTTCCGCTCGCGGCGGCAGTATCGCATCGCCCGATCGATCGCGTGCCAACTCGCCACGGGGTCGTTTCCATCGACGGTTTCGCTGCGAATGCCGTACGGCAACGCCCGATCCGAGATGCGTTTTTCGCCGTGAACGGAAGCCGCCGGCGTGCTGATTCCCCAGCGATTGTTGGTGACGATCATCAGCACGGGGAGTTCGTTGCCGGGCCGCGCGCTCCAGTTCATGCAGGTTTCAAAATCGCCTTCGGACGTACCCGCATCGCCGCCGACGACGATGCTAATCCCCTCGCCACCGTGGCGTTTCTGCACGTGGGCCGTGCCGGGGGCCATCGCGAATTGCACTTCGATCACGCTCGAAACGGGCACGATGTTCCAAGCGGGGATCGCGTAATGGCCGACGAAGTTTCGCCCCATGCTGAACGGATCCGTTGCCGTCATCGCGAGTTGGCGGAAGTGGTCGACCATCGGCATTCCCATGGCCAACAAGATGCCCGCGCTGCGATAGTGGAGGTGCAAGAAATCGAAGGCGGGGCCGCGACCTTTTAAGACTTGTAACCCGAGGCAGACGTTGAACGCTTCTTCGCCGGGGCCGCCGATCCAGAAGTAGGCTTCGCCCGATTTGGACATCTTAATCGCACGTTCTTCGAGCGCCCGCGTGCGAATCATCTGGCGATACAGCGTCAGTGCCAGTTCGACCGAAAGTGTCTCGCGCCCCGTCCGCACCACGTGGGGGGCGACTTTGCGGGCCGTCCGCCACAGGGTGCGGGAATCGCTTGCGTCTTCGTCGGTATCCAGCATCCGCAACCCTCCGAGCGACCGGGTGATCGTCGAATTATACCCGCGCCCACACAGATTTCACAATGCAATCGTAGCCGAAATCGCCAGGTTTCCGCTAGATGAGGTTGCGGAGCCGCGTTTGCGCATCAAGCCAACGCCGATTTCGCCATCGTGACGACCCGCTGCATGTAGTGGTTGTCTGGATACAATTTCAGGCAAATGTCGATCAGTGCGGCCACACGATATGCCGGTTTCCGCTGTGGTTTCGCGAGGATGACTTCCAACACTTGAAAAAGTGTTTTGCCACGAAGTTGTAATTTGTAATCCGCAAGGATTTGTTCATAAGTTGCAGAATCGGGATCGACGAAGCCGCGTGATGCGACGAACTTCGGTGCGATGTTCATTGTCGCATAGTCGATCACTTGATCGATGTGCGTTCCGCATTGATTCTTTCTATCGGCTTTGTGCTCAATGATTCGTCTTGCCGAGGGTGCGGATAATTTCATCCTCAGAAGGAGTCGGCGTCGGCATCTGCGTTCCCCCGATCCGAATCCAGAACGAGTTCCTTGTCAGCGTACTTCAAATAGATAAACGGCGAGTGCGTCGCCACGATGAACTGATTCCCCATCGATTGTTTCAACAGAAGTGGGAAAAGAATCCGCTGCCAGTCAACGTGCAAACTAATCTCCGGCTCATCGATAAACAGGCACGAATCGCTGGAAAATGCGTTATAACAAAAGAAACTGAGCATCTGCTTCTCTCCGGCAGACGGGTGTAACCGCGTTTCCGTAAACCTGGATCCCCTGAAAATCATGCAGTTTTGCTGGATCACACTTGGAATTCAGCTGCTATCAAACCGGGCATTTGAG
>JAYVQG010000060.1:0-10720 GCA_043757025.1 Limnoglobus sp. | reverse complement strand
GCGGCGATACAGCTCACTCGCCACGCGATCTGCCCGCAATGGAACTACACGATCCGCCCACATCCGAAGCTCACGGAGTAATTCTTGGACAGGTACTTATCTCGACGTGCTTGGCGATGATCGCGAGCGGAGCGCCGTCTTGGCGATTCACTTGATTTGGTTGGATAACTGCTCCACATTGGCAACGAATCCGAGGGTGGTTTCAAATACTCCGTTCGATATGTTGCTCCTGTATTGAGCGGCGGCTAAAGCCTTTCGTGAGCCTATATCAGGCAGTCCGCAACTTCTCGCGTCTGATGGTGGGAATGTCGTCAACCGCGATGAGGCCATGCAACCGGCTGGATGCAATCGACAATTCACAGAAGTCTCAGTACGCGCGTAGATTCTTAGGGGAGGTGATTAAACTGTCCGATGAAGCAAGTTGCGAGCAAGATCTGTTAATTTTTCTCAATTTATTTCTGCTGTGTCTCGACCGATACACGATTGATAGCATCACCAGTGGTGAAATCAGCAAGGCATCGAGGCAATTGGCCGATCCCGACTTTTGGTGATAAATTGGCCGAAGGCCGAAGTTGTAAAAGTAGGCCAATGATGCCAGCCATTCTTTGCAAATGTGGCCAGCGACTACAGTATGGTGAAATACCCTGCCCGATCCAGTGGCTGTTTATTTCCGATACCGATTACGACAAGTACACGCGCCAGCTTGATTCTGAAGTGCTGTACCGGGAAATGAAGAGTTTTCTTAAATGCAGCAACTGTTCCAGATTGTGGATATTCTGGACAGGCTTTAATAGCGAGCCTGTCGAGTACCTTCCGAATGTTGATTAACGTACATTAACCTGATCATTCTACCCAGAGACGCGAGACGCGAATCAACTTGCTATGCACTCGGTCAATCAAAAATGAACGAAGTCATCGCTTTCGCCACAGCCATACAAAACTACGGCACGGATACATTCACGATCGAGTGCTATTTCTTCCACGAGGGCCGCGGCGATGCCGATGTCTTCGCGCCGGTGGACGGTTCGTGGGTGCGGTTCCGCCTCGATGAAGAAGGCCTTGCGATTCGAGTGCTGCTCCTCGAGAAGACGGTGAAGAGTGTGCCGGAATTCGTCCGCGAATCGATTGCGATTTTGTATTGGGCTTCCCAACAACCATCCATCGTTCTCGCCGCTCTCATATTCGATGGCGGGTACGCGGGTGCAAAAGAGAGTATGTTCGATGAGACGATCGATCAAGTCTATGGGATTTGGTCGCCATCGGTTGGCCCGATTTTGACACTCGACCGAAACACAATGATGTCGGACGAATGGAAATCTTTGCTTCTGAGAGCGAAGCGGAACTACGTGTCCGCGATGAACAAAATCCCACACTCCCGTTTGCGCTGAGCTGCCGTGCCAGGTTGCCGGCGTCTGATATCTCCTCTACCCTTCGCAGTCTAAAACAGTAGTTGTCAGATAACAGTTGTTCGTTGTCCGTACGGGAACCGCGATGGAACGCCGCCTTGCCGAACAGCGATTTCACGACGAACAGGCGGCCGAACGCGCGGCGTCGTTTCGTGCGGGGCGGGCCGATCTGCGCTTCGACGATGCCGCATTTCTCGACCACGAAACCTGGATTCGCCCTGCGTTCGAGATGCTAGGGAACCTGCGTGGGAAGTGCGTGCTCGATTACGGTTGCGGGCACGGCATGGCGGCGGTGACACTGGCACGGTCGGGTGCAACCGTGACCGCGTTCGACCTGTCGCCGGGGTACGTGCGGGAAGCTGAGGAGCGTGCGTTGGCGAACGGCGTGAACGTGCATGGCCTCGTGGCCGATGGCGAGTCGTTGCCGTTTGCCGATGCGACGTTCGATGCGATTTGGGGGAATGCGATCCTGCACCACCTCGATTGGTCGATCGCCGGTCCGGAACTGCATCGCGTGTTGAAATCGGGCGGCGTGGCGGTGTTCTGCGAGCCGTGGGGCGGGAATCCGCTTTTGCAATTCGCGCGGCGGTTCCTGCCATACCCCGGCAAGGATCGCACCCCGGACGAACGTCCGCTGCAACCGAGTGACCTGCCGCCGATGCGACAACTCTTCCCCCAATTGCACGTGCGCGGCTTCCAACTCTTCGGCATGTTGCGCCGCGTCTGGCCGAATCGCACACTCACGCGGATGCTCGATGGGATCGATCGCCGTTTGCTGAAGGCGATGCCATTTCTGGAAAATCGCTGCCGGTATATTGTGCTGACTTTAACGAAGAGCTAGACTTTAACGGCAGATGGACGCTGCCACACTACCCCCGACCAATTCCCGGACGCACGTCGTCGTCGTTCTGTTCGTACTGACATTCGCGATCCTCCTTTTTCGCGGTTACGGCGAACGATATGCTACGCAACCGACTGCGCAACAGCCTGCCGCGCCGCAAGCCTCGGTCGATCTCAACCGCGTCGACCGCACGGAACTTTTGCAAATCCCTGGCGTCGGCCCGAATATGGCCGACGCGATTCTGACGTATCGCCACGAACGCGGCCCATTCGCATCGGTGGAAGATCTCGAAGCGGTCCACGGCATCGGCGGGAAAACGCTCGATAAGTTACGCAAATGGGTTCACGTAAAAGACGAGGAACCACAAGTCGAACGCCTGCAACGCCGTCCCGTGGTTCCGCCCGCTATCAATGGCGCAAAGAAGATCACCGCAAGCGATGCCACAATCAACGTGAACCTCGCGACACTCGAAGAACTCCAGCGATTGCCCGGAATCGGAGCGAAAATCGCCGAACGCATCATCGACGCCCGCAAGGCGAAACCGTTCGAAGCAATCGAAGACCTGCGTAAAGTCGGCGGCATCGGCGCAAAGACCCTGGACAAGTTAAGGCCGTTCATTTGCCTGAAGTAACTCGGTAATTTCTGTCGCGATCACGTTCCCCTTTACACGGCTGTAAAAATTGCCATACTATTTCTTGCGACGGAATAACCGGCTCCCTTCATTGCCACAGGACGAGGCGTAGGGAGCATCGCCTGTTTTGCATTGGCGAACGGTCCGCGTCCGGCTTTTGCGGATTCACCTATGACTTACCGCCTCGGAATGGTGGTTGCCGTCGCATTGATCGCGCAGTCGGCACGGGCCGACTATTACGCCTACGACTTGCAAGCCACTTTCGGCATCCGCGCGACCGCCTTCAACGGCAACCGGCAGTTTGCAGGGTCGTTCGATTTCCCCGGCGAGGGGGTGCGGGCGTTCCGTTTCGATATTGGCAGTGGGCCGATCAACCTCGGCACGCTCGGTGGCGCGTTCTCGATGGCGACGGCCTTAAACGAAGTCGGCTGGGTGGCAGGCGATAGCCGCATCAACCCGGCCAACAGCGTCGTGCATAGCTTCTTGTGGCGGCCCGGCATCGGTATGACCGACCTTGGCACGCTCGGCGGAACGGGGTCCGCGTCAGCGGCGGTCAACCAGGTGGGTTGGGTTGTCGGCAACAGCCAAACTCCCGGCAATGCTTTCAAACAGGCGTTCCTTTGGCGACCCGAAACCGGCACGATGGTCAGCCTCGGTTCCCTGAACAACACGAACTCGGCAGCGTCGAGTGTGAACCTCAGCGGCGCAGTGGTCGGCGTCAGCGACTCGCCGGCGGGTGTTAGTCGACCGTTCCTCTGGACGCCAGCCAACGGTTTAACCGATCTCGGTGGCCTCGGTGGCCCCAATGCGGCGGGGCGAGCGAACGGCATTAACGATGCGAATTCCATCGTTGGAGCAAGCGATCGCGGCGACGGCACCACCGGTGCGTTCCTCTGGCAACCGGGCATGGGCTTCCTCGATTTGGGCACGCTCGGCGGCATCAACGCCTCGGCGACTTCGATCACACAATCGGGAATCGTCGTCGGCACCGCCGAGAACGCGGGCCTCGAACCGCGCGCATTCGTGTGGGATGCCACCAACGGCATTCGCGACCTCAACGACCTCATTCTCGGTGGCGGCGGTATCGGCCTGACGCTCACAAACGCACTCGCCGTCAGCGATCGCGGCGACATTCTCGCGGTGCGTCAGGGGCAGGACGGTGCCTCGTATTTCTTGCTGACCGAACAACCGCTCGACACCAACTCCGTGCCCGCACCCGCCGCACTCGCACTGGTGCTCGCCGCTTTGCCGATCCTCGGTTACCGCCGTTTCTGTCAAACACGAGTGACATCATGAATCGCGTTCTTGCAATCGTTGTCGTTGCGTGCAGTCTCGGCGTTTCCCGTGCGGACGATGCGAAATATCCGCGCGCGGAACTGCTGATCGAACCGGCGGAACTCGCGAAACCGGTCGCGAAGGACATCATCATTCTCGATGCCCGCGCTGCGGCGAAGTACAAAGCCGGGCATATCCCGGATGCTCGCTGGGTCGATCACAGCCAATGGGCGAAGGCGTTCGGCCAAGGGATCGATGCCGTGGAATGGGGCGCGCGTATCGGCGGTTTGTGTATCCATGCCGATTCGCACGTCGTCGTTTACGACGATAATTCCACGAAAGATTCCGCACGAATCTGGTGGATCTTGCGTTACTGGGGCGTCGAAAATGTACGGCTTTTGAACGGCGGCTGGATCGGCTGGGAGGCCGGGAAGCACGCCACAACCATAGACAAACCGACGCCGAAAAAAATCGCATTCGCTCCCAAAGTGCGTGCGGATCGCCTGACGACCAAGGATCAATTGCTCGAATCGCTGAGGACGAAGGGCGGTACGTTGCAAATCGTCGATGCGCGTTCGGAGAAAGAGTTTTGCGGCGACGAGAAAATGAACAACAAACGGGCCGGCGCGATCCCCGGCGCGAAGCAACTCGAATGGAGCGACCTGCTCGACAAACCGACGCAACGCTTCAAGACCGCCACGGAGTTAAAGGCACTGTTCGCCGATGCCGGCATCGCGCTCGACAAACCATCGGCGGCCCACTGCCAGTCCGGCGGGCGCGCCTCGGTGATGACGTTCGCGATGGAGCTAATGGGCGCGAAGTCCGTCGGAAATTACTACCAAAGCTGGACCGAATGGGGCAACGCCGACGACACGCCGGTCGTGCCGGGCAAGGCGAAGAAGTGAGACACCGCATTTAAATCTCGGTCCAGGTGTTTCACCGTCGCGGTTCGACGCCGTGTAGGTGCCGCACGAAGAAATCCATGCGACGGCGCGCCGCATACGGCGACTCGCCCGCGCCGTGCCCGGCGCCCGGCACGACGATCAACTCGAAATCTTTGTTCGCTTTCACCAGTGCGTTCGCCACTTGTAGTGTGCTCGACGGGTCGACGTTCTTATCGAGTTCGCCGACGGTCAGCAGCAGTTTTCCCTGTAATTTGTGGGCTTGGACGACGTTCGATTGCTCGGCATAGTGCGGGCCGATCGGCCAGCTCATCCACATCTCGTTCCACCAGATCTTGTCCATGCGGTTGTCGTGGCAGCCGCAATCGGCGACGCCCACGGTGTAAAATTCCGGGTGCATCAGCAACGCGCGGAGTGCGTTCTGCCCGCCCGCCGAGCCGCCGTAGATGCCGATGCCTTTGCTCAAATCGAACGTCGGGTCGTGTGCCGCCGCCGCATGAATCCAGGCGATGCGGTCGGGGAAACCGCCGTCGCCGAGGTTCTTCCAGCAGACATCGTGGAACGCTTTGCTGCGCCAGTTCGTGCCCATGCCGTCGATCTGCACGACAATGAAACCGAGTTCGGTGATCCGCTGACGGCCCAGTGTCACCGCGAACTTCTTCGGTACGTGATGATCGTGCGGACCGGCATAGATGTACTCGATGACCGGGTAGGTTTTCTTCGGGTCGAAGTTCGTCGGGCGGATGATGATGCCGTGAATGTCGGTCGTGCCATCGCGGCCCTTCGCCACGAATCGTTCGGGTGCGTGCCACCCCGCCTTTGTCAGTTGCGAAATGTCCGCCGTTTCGACTGTCAACACTCGCGAGCCGTCCGATGTCTTGCGCAGTTCCGTCACCGGCGCACGGTCGATTCGCGAATAGGTATCGAGGTAAAATCGCGTGTCGGGCGACTCGCGCAGTTCGTGCGTGCCATCGCCTTCGGTGAGGAGTGTCAGCCCGGTGCCATCGAAATTCACCCTCGCAAAATGCACGTGATACGGATCTTGATTCGGTACGATCCCACACGCACGAAATCGAATCACGCGCTTCTCGACATCGATCGAATCGACGCCGCGCACGACCCACTTGCCAGTGGTGATCGCGTTCTTGACCGTGCCGGTTGTCGCGTCGATGAGGTACAGGTGGTTCCAACCGGAGCGTTCGCTCATCCACAAAATCTCGTCGGTTTTGTCGAGGTAACGCAGTACGAGCTTGTTCGTGTAATCGAAGAACGTCTGACACGGCTCGTCGATGATTGTCGTCGTAGCTCCCGTATTCGCATCGATGCCGACGACGCGCATCGCGCCGTGCCCGCGCGGATTGTAAAGGAACGCGAACCGCGAACTATCCGGCGACCAATGCTCGAAGCTGACGTCCCACGGGTTGCGAAAGAGTTCGTCGGACACGGCGATTTCTTTCGCCGTCGCGATGTCGAAGAGGTGCGGTTTCGATTGCGGAATTTCGTCGCCGGGCTTCAGGTAAAAATACGTCGACACTTTCGGTTGAAGCTGATCCCGCGGCGACGATTCGACGAGCGTGACGTTGCGCGTCGCACCCGGCGTGCTTCGGTGCGCGATCACCTTCAACGAATCCGGCGACCAAAAGAACTGGCCATCGTAGCGATCATTTCGTTTCCCGTCGGTCGACAATCGTCGTTCGATTTTGCTTTCGCGATCCCGCAACCAGACGTCGTTCTCCTTCGCGAACGCTTCCCATTTCCCATCGGGTGACACAGGGCTGGCAGTCGCGTCGCCACGACCGATCCGGCGTGGTCGCGGCGCGGTTTGTTTCGTCTCTTTCGGCAATGCGTCTTCTCTGACAACGGTGCGCGTCGCCTTCACCGCATCGACGACGACGAACTCGCTACCGCCGTTCGGCAGGCGGTTCCGGTACCAGAACGCATCGCCGTCGCGGAACCAGTTCGGCTCGACGCGGTCGCGAAACAGCTTGCCCGCAAAGCGTTTCTCGACTTGGTTCGCACGCTCGTAGTCGGCGAGCGTACCTTGCCCGAAGGCGATACCAGCGATGGTGATGAACGAAACCGACGCGAAGAATGAACGCATGATGGGCACCAATGAAGAAAGCCCACCCGTCGTACGACTGATGGGCTTCGAGTGCGGGAACGCCGTGAGGGGACGTTACTTTTTCTTTTTGGCTTCGGGTTTTGCGGCGGCAACGGGTGCAGCGGCGGCGGCGGGTTTCTTGGCGGCGGCCTTCTTCTTGCCGAAAATGGCGGAGAAGCCTTCGCCGTACTTCTTGTTCTCCCCCATGCCCATGCGAACGATGCTCACGGATATACCCTCTGTGAATGACGACCGACCGTCACGACGACGGTTGTTAGAACCAGTGTAAAACGCGACACAACAATTGTCACGCTTTCCCGCACGCGAAGCGAAACAAAATCTCGGCTGCCGGTTCCAACTGGGCGACTTCGATCCACTCGTCTTTCGTGTGCGCCTGCGCAATATCGCCCGGCCCGAACACCACCGACGGTATGCCCGCGTCGGCAATCGTCGAGGCATCGGTGCCGTACGGAACCGAGTGCCGTTCGTGTTTCCCGACGACCGAATCGATCGCCGTCTCGAAGCGGCACAGGAACGGGTGATCGCCCGCCACGGGGTTCAATGGCGGGCAGGCGAGGTTCCGCGTCACGGTGTACTTAAAGTCGATTTCCGCTCGCGACTTCAAGAAGTGATCGAGGTGCGCGATCGCTCCATCGGCGGTCTCGCCGGGCAACAATCGTCGGTCGATTTCGATACAGCAACGGTCGGGTACGGTGTTCGGAGAGACGCCGCCGCCGATCATGCCGACGCTGAATGTCGGCGTGCCGAGTGTCGGGTGTGCCGTCGAGAACCGCAACACCTCGGCGTAAATTTCGACCGCGTTCAGCACCTTCGCCATGCGGTACACCGCGTTCACGCCTTGCTCCGGCCGCGAACTATGACAGGCGCGGCCGTGCGTTTCGATCCGCCAACGCACGACGCCTTTGTGCGCCACTACCACGTTCCACATGGTCGGCTCGGCGATGATCGCGAAATCCGCCGTTACGCCATCTTTGACGAGTTGCTGAACGCCGAGAAACGTATGTTCTTCGTCGACAGTAAACGCGAGCGTGACGTTCGCCGAACCGGCGGGCTGATCGCGAACGAGCCGTGCAAACGCGGCGAGCATCACCGCGCCACCCGCTTTAACATCGCACGCACCGCGACCGTACAACTTGCCGCCCTCGACCTTCGCCGCAAACGGTTCGATCACCATCGCATCGACTGGCACGGTGTCTTGGTGGGCTTCCCAAAGGATCGTTTCCGACGACGCTGGCGCACGGTATTGTGCCACGAGGTTATCGCGACCGGGTGCGACTATCGTGCGGCGATACGCGACACCGAGCGCCTTCAGTTGCGATTCGAGGTAATCGGTCACGCGATGTTCGAGCGTCAGTTCGGCAGGAATGTCGGTGCGACCCATCGGGTTCACCGAAGGTCGCCGAACGAGTTGCGTCAGGTATTCGAGTGGAGTAGACATGCCATTATGGTACGAACCGCAACCACTTACGAGCCACCGGGTTCATCCGGTTCATCCCGGTGGGGAGGTCGGAACATTCACTCCCACCGGGCTTACACCTTATCATTGTCCCCATCTCGAGGTTGACAGTTCGTATTCAATCATAACGAGCAAGACGTATCGAGTCATCACGTTTGATGTATCGTAACTTCTATTTCATCACGTTGATTTCGGACATGGAGTCGCCGAGTTGCGGCGGCGGTGGGGTGTCATCGACGCTCGGCCCGTTGCCGATACAGGTGGCGGGGCCGGTGTCGGCGTTGATGCGGCTGGAGAGGCCGGGGATCATTTCGCACATGACGCGGAGGATGTCGTCGCGGATTTCGAGGAACGCGGTCGCGCATTGCGGGTCGAACTGACGGCCCTTTTGGCGGACGATTTCGGCGAAGCCGTACTCGGGCGGCTTGCCTTTCTGATTCTCGTGATACGGTCGATCCGACGTGATCGCATCGAAGGCATCGCAGACGGCGACGATGCGAGCGAGTAGCGGGATTTGCTCGCCGGCGAGGCGATCCGGGTAGCCGGTGCCGTCCCAACGCTCGTGGTGGTTGCGGACGATCGGGATGATCGGCGCGAGTTCGGGGATGCCGCCGAGATACTGCGCACCGAGCGTCGTGTGCGTTTGCATCTCGGCGAATTCCTTCGCCGTCAACCGGCCGGGCTTCTGCAAAATCGCGTCGCTAATGCCGATCTTACCGATGTCGTGGAGCGGCGTGCCGATGCGGATGCGTTCCATTTGGTCTTCGGGCAAGTCCATCTTTTCGCCGAGCATCGTGGCATACGCCGTGACGCGGCGCGTGTGGCCACCGGTGTATTTGTCGCGGAGTTCGACCATGTCCGCAAGCGTCGTAATCGTCTTCAAGAACAAGTCGCGTTGCGCCCGTAACAGCAGCGAGCATTCGATGCCCGCCGAGACGTGCGCGGCCATCGCGTCGGCGAGTTTCAGGTCGGCTTCGGTGAACGGTGGAGCCAAGATGCGCCGATCGAGGTGCAGTACGCCGAGCTTGCGCCGCGGCGTCCGCAGCATCACGCACAGCACCGAACCCATCGCGCCATCGGCGATGCTGTGGTTGTTCTTCAGATCGTCGCTGTCTTCGAGATTCTTGAACAGCATCGACTGGCCGGCGGCATACGCCTGCTGAGTCAGTCGTTTACTGAATGGGAAGCGGCTCGACGGTTCGCGCGGGCCGACCGATAGCGACCGCAACCGCAACTTCGGTTCGAGGCCATCGCCTTCGGCCAACACGATCGCGCCGCGCTGCGCATCGAGCACGCTGACCATGTCGTTCAAGATCGAATCGAGGAGTTGATCTTCGCTTTGCAAGTGAACGAGGTGGTGCCCCGCTTGCATGAGCGCGATCAGCCGATCGTCGGCGCGCAAACTGGGGTTATTGCCGCGGAGATCGCGAAAGTTGGTGATGCGGCTATTCAGTTGCGAGGCGGGCATCGGCGCAAGGCTGGCGGCCAGAATCAGTTGGTCCGACGGTGGCCCTTCGAGGCTACTTTCGCTCATCTCGACGGAAAATGCCACTTTACCGAACTGAACGATGTCTTTCTGCTTCAACACCAGTTCGACGTCGACCGTGACGCGGGTACCGTTGACGTACGTGCCATTCGTGCTGTTGAGATCGACGACCGTCCACGATTGCCCATCGTTCGCAAGTCGCACTTCGGCATGTTTCCGGCTCACGGAGCTATCGTCGAGTACGATTTCCAGCGTGGCCAGCCGCCCGGAGCGCAACAGCGTCTCCGAGTGCCAGACTTTGCCTTTAATCGGCGCACTGACGCCGCGTAAACGGATGCCCCGTCTCACGTTGATCCCTCACCGGGTTTTAAGGGTTTTGCCGAATCTTCATATGCGTTGAGTCCGTTGCAATCTAGCACACAGAATCGGTTCGCGACGCCGTTTCGCCAGAAATGACGATTCGATGAGACAAGAATCGGGAAATCGCTCGCAAACGAAGTCGTGAGGGCCTGGTTTCAATTGCGGCGATTTTGGGTAGCAGGGAATGATTCCACCACTTACCCACCCACCCATCCCTGGAATCATTCCCGATTTCGGAATC
>JAYVQG010000059.1:0-36510 GCA_043757025.1 Limnoglobus sp. | reverse complement strand
ATCTTGCACTGGGTCGTTTGGAACGTGGACTGCATGAAATGCTCCAACGGTAGCGATTCGCAGTATTCGCGCGCCGCTCGCTCGTAGAACAATATGTCCGGATTCGTCGACTTCACGGCCATGTGTGGCACTCCAGTTCAGATGACAAATTTATACCACGAACGAGAATGCAAGGATAGACACAAACGACAAAACCCCCTCTTTCGGAGGGGGTCTGTCGCGAATTCGGCTCGTGTGGCGTTACGCCTTCGGCGCTTTTGGTGCCTTGGCGGGTGCCGCTTCTTTCAGCGGCGCGGCGGCGAGGGCTTTCAGCTTCTTCGACAGCCGCGACTTCAGGCGGGCGGCCTTGTTCTTGTGGATGTAGCCCTTCTCGGCGGCGCGATCCAGCGACTGGACGACGACCTTCGCATCGACGCCGATCTGTGCGGTGTCGGTGCCTTTCATGCTCAGCGTCAGCGTCTTGCGCTTCTCGCGGATCGCCTTGGCGACCACGCGGTTGCGGCGGCGGCGCTTGTCGTTCTGGCGTAATCGTTTCTCTGCACTCGGCGTGTGTGGCATCGGTTCCTCGGTTAAAATCGCTGTGAATGAAGCTTTGTATTCGAATTAAACGGTCACGGCCCCGACCTTGTAGCGGATGAACTTCGCGGGTGTCAGGCCCAGCTTCGTCAGTACCTGGCCGACCGTTTGGCCGGGGTACTTCGCAGCGTTAGCCATCGGTTGTTCGGCCAGCACGATCTCCGCGAGCCACGTTTTGAGCTTGCCTTCGGCAATCTTCTCGATGATGTTCGCAGGCTTCCCGGCGTTCTTCGGCTCGTTCTCGATCTGCGACATCACGACGGCGCGTTCCTTCGCCATCGAGTCTGCGGGAACTTCGCTCGCGACGATGTATTGCGGGTTCATCGCGGCAATGTGTGCGGACACATCGCGGAGGATTTCGGTGGTGCCACCGGTGCCGGTGCAGTGCAAGAGCACGCCGACGGTACCGTCGTGGTGGACGTACTGGCCGAACACGCCACCACTGAGCCGCGTGAAGCGATGAACGATCATCTTTTCGCGGATCACGCCGACTACTTCGTTGATTCGGTCTTGCACCGTACCCGACCCGTGTTTCTGCGCCAGAAGCGCCGGAACGTCGTCGGCATCGCTCGTTAGCAAGTGTTTGGCTACGTCGGCGGCGAGCGCGATGAACTGATCGCTCTTCGCGGACGGGGCGGATTCGCAGCGGAGTTCGACGATCGCAGCCACGTTCGTCGCGGCATCGATCGCGATCCCCACGCGACCTTCGGCGGTCTCGTTGCCCTCGCGTTTCACCGTCGCCTTGGCGAACTGGCTGCGGAGGATTTCGACGGCCTTGTCCATGTCGCCGTTCGCTTCCACGAGTGCTTTTTTACACTCCATCATCGGTAGATCGGTCCGCTTGCGCAGTTCGTTGACGGCGGCGGCGCTAATCGTGCTCATATCGTCCTCATCCTAACGTGAACCCCGCGTGAAAACGATCAGGGTGTGCATATGGTATAGGAAAACACCCCCGGATTGACCGGGGGCAAACCCAAATGTAGCTGGCCACTGTGAGGCCGGTTCGCTTAAGACCGGGGCCACTACAAAAAGACCAGCCCAAATGTAGCTGGCCTCTGTGAGGCCGGTTCGCTTAAGACTGGGGACACAGACCCCAGCTACAAAAGACCAGCCTAAATGTAGTGAGGCCGGTTTGCTTAAGACCGGGGTCACAGACCCCAGCTACAAAAAGACCGTGCGTTTCTCATCGAACGGACCACTTACACGGCGGGTTGGTTCGCCTCGGGTGCGGCCGGCGTCGCGTGTGGCGTCGTCGGCATCGGTGGGGTCGGCTTCGGTGCGGGCTGACGCGGCTTCTGCAAGCTGGCTTGCTGTTCCGGCGACAGCGACGCGCGGCCTTCCAGAATTGCTTCGGCCATCTTGTGCAGCACGACTTCAATCGAACGGATGCTGTCGTCGTTGCCGGGAATTGGCAGATCGACGGGGTCCGGATCGGAGTCGGTGTCGATCAGCGCGACGGTGGTGACGCCCATCCGCTTCGCTTCCTTCACCGCGATGTGCTCTTTCTTCGGATCGACGATGAGCAGCACTTCGGGCAGGCGGGTCATTTCGCGGATCCCGAGCAAGTTGCGGCGAATCTTCAGGAGTTCGCGGCTCAGCGTCGAGACCATCTTCTTCGAGTACTTGCGGATTTGTGCCGTTTCGGGAGCCTGGTTGAAATCCATCTTCCCGGCTTCGGTCATCTTGCCCGCAATGTAGGCGTTCATGTCGTGCTTGCCGGGGTTATCGCCCTCGGGGAGCCACATGTTTTCGAGTTCTTTGAGGCGGTTCAACCGCGAACGAATCGTACGGAAGTTCGTGAGGATTCCACCCAGCCAGCGCTCGCTGACGTATGGCATCCCGCAACGGGCCGCTTCGCGTTCGACGATTTCCTTACCCTGACGTTTCGTGCCGACGAACAGAACGAGCTGCCCCTTCGAGACGACTTGGGACAAGTAGCGATACGAGCGAAGCATACCGCGAACGGTTTCTCGCAAATCGATGATGTGAATGAGGTTGCGCTTACCGTAGATGTACGGCCGCATTTTCGGATTCCAACGACTCGCACGGTGACCGTAGTGAACACCAGCATCGAGCAGTTCTTTTACGTCGACGAGAGCCACAGACAAACCTCCTGGGGCACACGCAGCATCGAGGGTACGACGCGCACAAATGACCCGCGTTAAGACCGAGAACGCCTCCAACACAGTTTCTGAGGCGGAAGTTGGTCGGTATATCTATTTGTCGCATAGAGTCCAGAGCGTGGACGCGCCGTTGGCTTTCATTTCACGTATTGATCGAGATCGAAATCACGGTTTCTATACTTCACGCGGTCGAGAATGGAACGTTCGTACCAGTAGAGTCGAGGAGTGGCGCGGCGGTTCGAGTGGTGGGATTCACTCTGCTGACACGGCTGACACGGCTGACACTGCTTACACCCCGCACGACGCACGTGGGATGCGGTTTGTCGAAACCTCACCGTCGTGACCTCTGGCGGAACGAGTGGGGAAGTCGGCACGGGCACAGTCGAACCAACGGGCGGATTTTTGGAGTCTCGCACCATATCCAAATCGAGCATCTCGCTATACGCTGGGAACAAGTTCCTGCCACTGTGGGCGGGCTTCCCCCGCGCGGTGGAGCAGACGCTACAGCCGATGGCGGGGGCGGGCAGGGTTCATTGCTCACCGCACCGCCGCGGCAGGTGAGTTGAGTCGTTCGGCGGCAAGGGAGTTGAGCAAGGCCCATACGACGCCCGCTGTGCAAGCGTTGTGGGCCGAGTTCGGGGCGGCCTGCGACTATCGGTCGCTGAATGGGCTAGCAGAGTGCCAGCAAATGTTCGCCGAGTTTGAGCCGGTTTCGCTGTGATATCATGGCGGATCGCTACTCTCCGGAATCGCTTCGGTGTCCTTGCACCTCGTAGCCCAATTCCCTTTCCGGCGATGGAAACTCTTTTCTCCGTTGACTTATGGAACGCGAGAAATCAAGATGACGACGGAATGCGGCGACGATCCAAACGGGACGCAATCATGGGTGTGCTCCTCGAACTCATACGCGATATCATCAGCGGCAGGGCGGACCCCGTTGCCACTGCGATCGTACTAGGTATTTTGTTTTTAATCGGTTTCGTCCTCTTTTGCTGCCGGTTCATCAAAGAAGGCGAACAGGCTGCGATCCTGCGTTTCGGTCGGTTCCTGCGCGTCGTGGGGCCGGGGTTCGTCGTCGTCGGCCCGCCTTGGAGAAAACTAGAGCGGATTCACATCCGTCAAACCTCGTTGCGGCTGGCTCCCCAGTCGGTCCTGCTGCGGGACGGCATCGTTTTCAACGTCGTCGGCGTTCTCGTCTATAAGATCGCCGACGTTTACAAAGCACTTTTCGACATCGCCAATTTGCAAGAAGCCATGGGTGACGTCGGCGCGGGGAAGCTCCGCGAAGTCGTGAGTGGCAAGACTTCCAGCGAGATGTGGGACATCCAGTCGCTGCGGGCGGCGATTGTCGAGCGATTGCGCGTGCAAGAAGAGCAGTGGGGAGTGGTGCTGATCGATTTCCTCCTGATCGACGTGGAACCGGCGGCAACCGCCCAGCATCTTTTTCTGCTGGAGGAGTTGGCACGGCGTCGCGTGGATGCGGCTCGGATAACGCTGGAGGGTTTTCAAAAGCTCGCGGCGGAGGTGGGCCTTCCGCCGCGAGCCGACAGTCCGTTGTGGGCCGCATTGGCGGGGATGTCGGTGACGGCCACCGCCTTGCCGGAAACCGAACGGCGAGAACCGCGAGACGGTGCCGCAGAGGAAATCCGGAACGCGGCCAATTCGGTCAAGGAGCAAATGGCCGCGTTGACGAAGTAGCGAGTCCGGACGTCACGAAAATCGGCGGGTGCGTTGCACGAGGTATTCCATTAAGGCGACCTCGAAGCCGATGCTCGTGTCGATAGGCACGTAATCGACGTTGGCGAGGCCGCACTCGCGCTTCCACGTGGCCTGAAACTCGCCTAGGCTTTGCAGGTAATCGTCGCGGATGCCACGGGCGTCAATGTCTTTCATTACGACGCCGGTTTCGGGGTCTTCAAAACTGTTCATGCCACTAAACGGAAAGTGAACCTCGGCTTCATCGAGAATGTGAAACAAGATGATTTCGTGCCCGGCATGGCGGAGCCGATACAGGCTCTTCATCACCGCGTCGGGGTCGGTGAGGAGATCGCTGAACAGCATAATCAGCGACTTTCCCCGCAACAATCCCGCCAATTGAAACAGGCCATTGGCGATGTCAGTCTGTCCCGTCGGTTGCAAATTCGCGAGCAACGACAGCATCGTACCGAGTTGGCTGCGCTTGCTTTTCGGCGGTAGTACCGTGCGAATTTTGTCGTCGAAGGTGACGAGGCCGACGGGATCTTGTTGATGGATCATGAGATAGGCGAGCGCCGCCGCCAAACAGATACCATACTCGAACTTGGTGAGTTCTTGGCGATACGTGTACCCCATCGACTTCGATAAGTCCATCACCAAGTGGCCGGTCATGTTCGTTTCGGCGCGATACTTCTTCACATAGTATTTGCCGGTCTTGGCGTAGACTTTCCAATCGAGATCTTTGAGGTCGTCGCCCGGGGTGTACTTGCGATGTTCGGAGAACTCGACGCTGAAGCCCTGAAACGGGCTGCCGTGCAGGCCGGTCAAGAACCCTTCGATGATGAACTTCGCACGCAGGTCCAGCCTCGCCACTTGGCGAATGACTTCCGGACGCAGGTACTTTTCCGAATTGCTCATGGAGAGATTCTACCGAGCCAGCCCTAGGGCGTACCGGAAAATCGTTGACCGCAGACGGCTCTTGAGTTATTGTCGAAACTTATGCATCAGGAACTCATTCAGCGGCGTGGGGCGGTACACCTTGTGGACGAGGACGACTCGCCCACGGAGGCGAAGTTACAGTCGCCGTCGAATGTCGTCGAGATGATTCCCGAATCGGTTTGCCACGAAAATGTGATCTTTCCGCTGCGGATCGATGGCCGAACGCTGACGGTTGCCGCTACCGAAGCCTCAAACATTCTGCTATCGGACAAGCTCTCGTTTATTCTGAATAAAGACATTCGCCTCGTCGCACATCCGCGAGCGACGATCCTCGAAGCGATCCAACGGCATTACGGCGAGACCGGAACCGAGTCCGTCGATTCGATGCTCGTCGAGTTTCCACTCACGTCGAGCCAACTGGCGAAGCACCTCGCACCCACGCCGAGATCTCGCCAAATCGTCGATTACAAAAAAGGTGTCGGCGGCCGCACCGATAGCAACATCGACCCAGCAACGTGGCGTGCGTCTGGAATTTACGATCCGAAAACGCAACCCGGCGAAGACACGACCCCCGATTATGGGAACCGAACGATGTGGTATTACACCGTCGAAGATGGTCAGCGGACGCTGCGGATTTACCGCGACGGTCGTATGGAAGTGATCGTCGGCCCGAAGCGAGTTTGGCAAGGTTCGAGCCGGTTCGAGAAGATGCGGCACTTCGTCGCGCACCCCGGCGATTTCCTCGCCGTCCGCTTCCGCGACGGCCGACAGGAGCACATCGTCGGCCCGACCGACATCTGGTTCGACCCGCGGATTCACGAACAGATCAACCTGCAAGAGGCGCTGCAACTCGCCGCGAAAGAGGCCGTCGTGGTCTACTCGCGCGGTTCCGAGAATGCTCCGATCGCGCGGCGACTCGTTTACGGCCCCACGCTGTTCGTACCCGCGCCCGGCGAGTGGTTGCACACCTTCCAGTGGCACGGTTCGCACGGCGGCTCGCAGGGCGTGAAGAAAGTGGCGAAGGGGCTGACGTTTCAAAAATTGTGGCTAATGCCCGACCAGATGTACCACGATGTCGCCGACGTGCGAACCGCCGACGACGCGGTGCTAACGATCCGACTGATGATGTTCTTCGAGCTAATCGACATCGAACGGATGTTGGACGCGACGCACGACCCGATCGGCGACTTCGTGAACGCGACGACGTCGGATGCGGTCGATTTCGTGGGCCGCCGGACATTCGAGCAGTTCAAGAAAGACACCGGCAAGTTGAACGAGATCGAAGCGTACGGGCAACTCACCGTGCGTGCCGCTCAGAACGGCTATCGCATTAACAAAGTGGTGTATCGCGGGTACGGCGCACCGGATCGGTTGCAGGCGATGCACGATCAAGCGATCGAAGCGCGGACGCGGTTGCAACTCGAACGCGCCACCGAGCAGCAAGCTCAAGAACTGGAAGACGACAAACTCCTGGCGCAAATGAACCGGGCGACGAAGCGACGGACCGAGCAAGCGATCGAAGTCGAGGCCGAGTTAGAGATGGTCAAAAAGCGTCAGGAAGCGGACGCGCGGCATACGGAAGCCGAACGGACCGCAGCCCGCGAACAACGCCGCCGTAACGCCGAAACCGAGCAAGAAATCCATCGGCAGACCGAAGAGCGCTCGCGACAGCACCTCGGCGCGCTGAAGGAAATGGGCGTAGACCTCACAGCGTTCCTCACGCAAGGAAGGGCCGACCGCGTCATCGAACTCCGCGGCAACGGGGCCGCCACGCACGTTCACCTCGACCCCGCCAACGGCGGGTGATGGACGGGGTTTCCGACATTGGATTTGACTTCGTTTTGAACAACGGTCATGATGGAAATACTGCTGATAGTTTATCCCGATCGTCGCGGTGCCCGCCTGGTTCCACCCTTTGCAGCCAGGACTTGCGCGGAGTGTGCGGGTTTAATAAGGCGACGACAGCGAATGGAAAGCCTCCAATGAGTATGCCAATTGATCCTGCTACCAGGCAAGAACCTCTGCCGCTCGACAGTCCTATCTATCGAGCGATAGGTGAATCCCTGCTCGCAGTGGATTTCTATCTGGAGGGCAGCAAGCTCCGGCTTCACTCTCTCCCGTTTCCTAAGGGAGCGGACGGATGGATGCTCGCCTCAATGGCAGAGGAGTACAACTCCACTTTTAACCGACTCATCGAGATCGATACGGATCTGCAAACCGCAGACAAAGACGGGATGGATTGGTCGGAGTATCGCGCTGTAGAACTTGGCATCGGTGGGATGGTTGAAAAATGGCTCCGATTCTGCGAAGGGCTGTTCCCTGTCACAAATCCGATTCTTCCAGCCGTTAAGCGCCTTCACGACAACATTCGCGAGGCTAAGGCTATCCTGAATCCAAAGTGGGAACTCGGTGGCCAAATGACGACCTTCCGCGATGAAGCCATCGCAGCACATCAGGCCGGCGAGACGGTCGATTTGTTGAAGGGTCTCGACACGTGAGCAGCCCTGCCCCTGGTACTCGCCGTAACCAGCGTAATGCACAATTCCACGAGTTGTTCGGGCGACTTCCAGCGCGAATCCAAGTTTTGGCCAGACAAAAATTTCAGTTGTTTTTGACTAATCCAGCACACCGCAGTTTGAGGGTGCATCGACTCCAAGACACTTCTCGTCCTGGGGTAGTCGATGACAGTTTTTCTGTGTCCATCAATATGCAGTACAGGGCGATCTATTGTGTCGTAGTAGATACAAACGTATGGTACTGGGTAGGGTCACATGCGGAGTACGATACCCTCCTCGGCTGCTAACCAAGCATTGTCGCACTCAGTGGATTTTCCAACTCTTGGCGAGCGGGGTGTAACTAAGGTGCTGATGCGGACACCGACGACTCGTGCAGTTTCAGTCAAGTCTTCAGCAACGGACGAGGCAACCGACAACCGACGAGGGTCTGGATCCAGTGAATGCGGAGGAGAACGATGGCGAATGACATCAAGTACGAAATCATCTTGTATTGGAGCCGGGAAGATGAGGCGTTCATTGCCGTGGTTCCGGAACTGCCGGGCTGCGCGGCTGACGGGCTCACCTACCAGGAAGCGGTGGCCCATATCGAAGTCGTGATCCAGGAGTGGGTCGAGACGGCGCAGGCATTAGGTCGACCAATCCCAACGCCACGTGGTCGGTTGTTGTACGCATGAAATATGGAGCGATGCGGAACCAGTGGAAGCTCCTGTCTCAATTCGGACTTACGTCGATTTCGACGGGTGAAATCCGCTCGCCTGAACTCACTTCCCGAACGGCAACTCGGGCATCAGTCGCTTCCACGAGTCGGGCGTGGTTTTCGGGTCGAATGGCGTCGCGAGCGTCGCCCAATCGCTGTTGGTTTCGACGGTCGTGTTCCAACGATACACCTGCTCAGAGACGCGACCGCCACGCACGTTCACCTCGACCCCGCCAACGGGGGGGTGAGGTGCGACATCGAGAACGCACGACTCACGATCGAAATCACGCCTGTTTGAATTCCGCAAAATTGTAGCCGAATCCGATCTGATTGGCCTTCAGTTGGATGTTGGCGAAGAAGTCCTGACCCACGTCTCCGCCGAGTGTGCCGAGCGATTCCGAGCCGTCGTCGTAGCCGACCGGTTGCGTCTCGGTAAGGGTGTACGTGCCTGGGCGCAGTTGGCCGAAATAGTAGTTGCCGTTCGCGTCGGTGACGGTCGTCAGAAACACCTGACTGCCGCGATCGTCGATGCCCGAGAGCGTGATGAACACGCCCGACAAGCCGGCATCGCCGGTGTCGAAGAGGCCGTTGAAATTCGCGTCGTAGTAGACTTTACCCGCGAGACTACCCAGTCCCGAGACGTCCGATTTAGGCATCACTGCCCATTCTTCGAAGCCCGCATTGGCGGAGGCGGTCTGCCCGAACGTCGAGTACAGGTAGACGTAAGGATTGGCGGTCGAGGCGGCGAACAGTCGATCCGGGATCGCGACGGAGACATCGCCCGAACCGCTCCCGTGGTTGAGCGAGTAGTTCATTCGGATTGCGTTATCGCCGTTCGCGTCCATGTTGTACACCGCGTCGAGACCAGCCAGTTTCCCACTCGCCCCGTCGTAGCCAGTTAAATTGCCTCGGTCGCCGAGGAAAATTTTGAGTTCGTCCAGCGATAGCAGCGGAGACGAGGAATTCTGGTTGATGTCGAGTAGAAACTGGCGGTAAGCCACCCCGTCGATCAGGACAACGGGTACATCGTTGAGCTGTAACGCGCGAGTGAAGCGAGGGCTGGAATTTTCGTTGAATTGCAGCGGGCGTGCGGCCGTGTTGTAACCGCGCTCGACTCCAGTACCCTGGACGCGGACGAACGAGCTGATCACGCCCGTTCCGGTCGGCTGGGCATTTACCTGCCGGAATAGTGCCTCATTGACTTCGCCAGACGTGCCGGTCGCGGTGAGGTCCAGTGTGGTCGCAGGAACATCGCGGCCTTCGAGGGTTTGCAACGTCGGGCGGAATCGATTTGTGCGAGACGAACCATTCATGGAAAAAGCCTCTGTATGGAGAAAATGCATGATCGTGGAGCGGAGAATCGACCTCTAGAGTGAGTAGAACGACGTGGAATGTGCGTCAAAGGAATCGAAGCGATGCGGAAAAAGAAAATACGGCAAAAGTATGATTTGATCGTGCGAGATTGAATATTCGTGTGTCAGACTGGAATTTATCGCAAAATGGTTTCGACAAGATTCTACTATGTTGAGTCGAATAATTGTTCGATCAATTCATGTATGGCGTGCAGAATATTTCGTACCCTGAATTACTCACTTCGCGAACGGCAACTCGGGCATCAGGCGCTTCCACGAATCGGGGGTGGTTTTCGGGTCGAATGGCGTGGCGAGCGTCGTCCAGTCGCTGTTGGTTTCGACGGTGGTGCCTGCCGCGGGGAAGGCGTCCTGGAACGGAGCACGCAGGTTCTCGGCGTCCTTGATGTCGGCGAGGCGCACCGCCAATCGCAACATCGGTTCCGGTTCCAGCGATAGCCCCGCCACCACGGCGCGACCGCGATTGAGCTTTGTGGCAAGGTCTTTCCACTTTTTCGGGTCGAGCGTGCCGGGGAGTTTCGCGAGCGGTTTGTCGCCCCAACGGTCGGAGTCGGTCGCGAGCCAAGCGAACGACGCGGGGCTGAGGCGGTGGGTTATCGCGTCGCGCAACTCCTTCGGCAACTGCCCGCCGCCTTCGGCAAACGGCTTGTCGGCGGCGGTGAAATCGTCGTCTTTCAAACCGAACAGGTAGCTCAGCGGGTCGAGTTTCGTCATCATCAACGGCGCGCCGACATTCACCGCGTAAATCGTTCGCCCCGCTTTCGGCCTCGGCTTGTCGGCACCGAGTTGTTTCAGGAAACGATCTTCGTCCGCAATCGGTTTTCGCAACCGCACCATCACGGTTAGCCCCGGCAGCACGTCGCCCGATTGCGCGCCGATCGAGACGCCACCGACGAGGTGATCGATCTGTTCCAAGGGAATGCCGAGCTTGTCCAAAAGTGCGAGAATCGGGCCGGGGATGCCGGATTTCGCGAGCCATTCTTTCGGTGGCGTGCCGGTGCGTTCGGCGTAGGCGACGAGTGGGCCGGGCTGCACCGCGAACGCGATATTCACCGTTGCGGGAAGGTACGTCAGCCCGACGAGCGCGAGCGGCGGCGCGGTCCCGGCAGGGCGCACTTCGACGGTCGCGGTGGTCGGCTTCGGCGCGTCGGCCCATGGACGCAAGACGGCCAAACCGACGCCGAGAATCGCGAGTGCCACTGCAATCGAAGCGACGATGGCCGCACGCGATTGTAAAAAGCTCGAAGCGCGAACGGGAATGTTTGCACTCGAATTTGCGGCCCCTTCGATCACTTCTGCGTTCGCGGTCTCGAACGTTTCCCCGCAACGGGGGCAGGAGGTTTTGATTTCTGTCGCCGTCACGACCGCGTTGCAATAGGGGCACGTTACCTGCGAATTCATGCGAGCCTCACGCTTCCTTCGTCGCCTGGCACGCGATGTGCGCCCGTTTCTCTCTGCCATCTTAGCCCGTTGTGGGATACGATTCACGTAGGCTTTCTTTCGCGATTCCGGAGTACCGCCATGTTGGCACTGTCACGGTCGTTCTTACTCGCCGCGCTGTTCGGCCTGCCCCTACTCGCGTCCGCACAGTTCGGCGACCGCCCGCGCCTCGACGACAAGAACCTACCGAAGGATGCGGAACCGCTGCCGGAGTTACCGAAGGCCGACCCGAAATCGGAGATGAAGGCACTGCTTCCCGAGAAGACGCTGTATCTGGAAAAGAAGCCCGATGGCACGCATCGCGTGTTGTTCGTTGCCGAAGTGTGTCTGCGCGAAGGGCCGTTGGAGGTGTTCGTTTGCAAGAAGCGAACGAAAGAGCACGAGTCGATTTTGCGGGTCGATATGGACGCACAATTTCTCCACGCGACGCTAATTGCCGCAGGGGCGAAGCCGGGCAAACCGGTGCAGTGGGTGAAGCCCGATACGCTGGAACCGCAGTATAAACCGGCGAGCGGCACGAAGATCGACGTGCAGATTCATTACAAAAAGGACGGCAAACTCCACACGCACGCGGCACAAGACTGGGTGAACGACCTGAAAACGAAGAAGCCGATGAGCTACTCGTGGGTGTTCGCGGGGAGCCGATTCGCGGACAACATCGACGACGACAAAGGCCCAAAATACTATTGTGCGAACAACGGTGAAGTCATCGGCATCTCGAACTTCCCCGATTCGATGCTCGACATCCCCGTCGAGATCGGCAAAGACGATGGCTCGCTGGTGTTCGAGGCGAACGATAAGAAAATCCCCCCGCTCGGCTCGAAGGTGTGGGTGATTATGTCGCCGGTGAAATAGCTGCGATCCGCTTTCAGCGCCCAGGGAACGCATTCCATCCGCTTCCGATTGACATCTCGGCTCGTTGCGGCTACCTCGACTCGGGTCATGGGGGATGCCATACGTGTTTGGTCATTTGTTTCGCACTGCCATCGCGTGCAGTTTACTGTTCGCGTCGCTCGCACCGGCTCAAGCGCCGGTGACGGTCGTCGAACCGGCCGACAGAGATGCCGACAAGCCCGATTCGGCAGAGGCGTGGTACAACATCCACGGCCAAACGACGCTGATTCCGCAGGGAAATCTGCCGTTTCGGTCGCCGTATCAGGGTGCGTTCAGCCTGGATCCGAGCCGGAAATATCGTGTGACGGCCACGACGACGCTCTTCTTGGCCGCACGTCCGTTCGCCAATAGCGAGATCATTTTCAACCCCGAACTATCCGCGGGTGGCGGCATCGGGAACCCTCTGAATGGCACGGTCGGTTTCGGTGGTTTCCCGAACGGCGAAGCCACGCGGACCGGCGCGCCGCTGCCGACTCCTTACGTGGCAAGGTTGCTTTGGAAGCAGACGATCGGCCTCGGTGGCGAACAGGAAAAGATCGAGGAAGGCCCAAACGAACTTGGCGGGATGGTCGATGTCAATCGGATCACGATTCGGATCGGCAAAATGGCGGCGGGCGATCTCTTCGACGACAATGCTTACAGCCACGACCCGCGTACGCAGTTTCTGAACTGGGGCCTCATGTACAACGGGGCCTGGGACTATCCCGCCAACGTCCGCGGCTACACCTACGGTGGCGGCATCGAGTGGAACCTCAAAGATTATTCGTTCCGCTACGGCATCTTTGCCGAACCCGCATCCGCCAACGGGGCGGCATTCGATCCGCACATCTTGCGCGCGAACGGCAACACCTTCGAGGCCGAGCGACGCTACAAAATCGCCGACCGGCCCGGCTCGACATCGCTCCTCGGATACTTCAACAACGCTCGTATGGGCAGCTACCGGCTCGCGTTGCAATCGACGGGAACCCCGGACATTATTTCGACGCGCGACTATCGCACCAAGTACGGTTTTGGCTTGAATACCGAGCAAGAACTGACCGACGACCTGGGGTTGTTCGGCCGCATCGGCTGGAACGACGGCCAAACGGAAACGTGGGCATTTACCGAAATCGACAGTACCGCAAGCATCGGCCTGCAACTGAAAGGCAAGCGGTGGCGGCGGCCCAACGACAAGCTCGGCGTGGCGATCCTGTTCAACGGCCTATCGGCCGCACACCGCGATTACCTCGCCGCCGGCGGCGTCGGCTTCATCGTCGGCGACGGGCGACTCAACTACGGCACCGAGCAGATCGTCGAGACCTATTACAACTGCCAACTCAAGAAGAACCTCACACTCGGCCTCGGCTTCACCGGCGTCAACCACCCCGGCTACAACCGCGATCGCGGCCCCGTTGCCATCGGCACCGTACGACTCCACTACGAGTTTTGAACGGGGTCACAGACCCCAGCTACAAGACCGGGGTCACAGACCCCAGCTACAACTTTGTAGCTACAAGACCGGGGTCACAGACCCCAGCTACAACTTTGTAGCTACAAGACCGGGGTCACAGACCCCAGCTACAACTTTGTAGCTGGCCTCTGTGAGGCCGGTTCAGAGAAGTTCCTGATCCGGGGTCTACAAAACCACGCACAACAGAACAACGCCGTCAGCCCGAGTTGCACTAGCCCCATTGCGGCGACGGTCGCTTCGGTGCCGTAGTGCATTTGGTTGAACAATTCGAGGATCGCCACGCGGCGTTGTGGCGGTACCACCAATTTGCTCGCACCGACTTCGCCGAGTGCCAACACCGCCACCGCGATTGTCGCGACCAATATCGCGAGGCGTGCCGACGGCCACCCGGCGAGGCACCATTGGCCGTAGAGGCCGCGACCGTCGAGCATTGCCGTTTCGATGAGTTCCTTCGGAATCGCACGGATCGCGGGCCAGACGATGAGCATCGCGACCGGAAAGAACCGGACCAGCGCCGCCCACGCACCGGGCAATGGCGACGGTTGATCGTAGAGCGCCGAACGCATCGGCGGGAATGCCGGATTCATGCCGAGCGTGCGAAACAACATTTCTTCCAACGAAAGTAGCAGATCGATGAGTTCCTTTAACCCGAAGCCAACGAGCGGCGCGGGCATAACCCAGGTGACGGCAACGAGCGCAATCAACAGCCCCGAACCGATACGCGAGCCACGCACGACCCAGCACGCGAGTGCCGCCAACAGTGCGGCGGCCATGCCCGTGACGACCGCTGACAGGGTATTGTCGACGAACATCATGCCATTCAACTGCACGGTACGGTCGAGTTGTTCGAGTAGGAACTTTATCGTAAATCCTGCGTTCGTCGCGCCGCCGCCCGCCTTCCAGATCAGCGCCACACACGGCACCCCCGCGAACAGTGCCGCCGTAGCCCAAGCCGTGATGCTCATACCGATTCGCGGGAATCGCCCGACCCGGAACGGTCGCATCGGCGACCGTTCCACACTCGCGCCGGTAAGGTTCGACATTCGTCGTAACAGCACGAATGCGGCACACGCGGCGAGCGCACAGACCGGCAGTGCCACGGCGACGGCCGCACTCACGCCAGCGGGGAAGCCGACGAGTTGCGCGTAGACTTCCTCCGCGAAGGTGCGAACCATCATGGCATCGGTGACGGCGATCTCCGTCGCGGTCTGTACCGCCACCCACGCAGTCGCCGCCACCGCACCGAGTACCAGTCGCGGGCCAATCGCGTAACGGGCGACCGCACGCGGTCCGCCGCTCTGCATGGCTTCTTCTTCGACGCTATTATCGGCGGAGTGCAAACTGAGTGCCACGAACGCCATCGCCCACGGGATACCCGCCATGCCGTGAACCCATGCGGCGGGCAATAATCCTTGCGACCAAGGCCGCCACGCGACTTCACCCGGCGCGGGCAGCCACGAACCGAAGACGATTTGCCACGCCACCGCATACACCGGCAACGGCACGAATAACCCGAGCGCCGTCAACCCGACGAGCGCATTTCGCCCCGGAACCGGGAATCGTGCAACGATTGCGCCACCGATGGAACCGATGGGTATTGCGATTGCAACCGAGAGTAACGCGAGCCAGAAGGTGTTCCCGGCGAGTGCCGCGAAACGGTCGACTTCTCGCCATGCCGCCCACCCGTGTGGATCGCGCACTGTCACCGCACTGACAGTCGCAATCGGACTGGCCAGCACGGCGAAAAGAATCGCGAACGCGATCCCGCGAATGATTGCCACCGGCGACTCCGATTCGATTTGAAGTGCAAACGGTTGCCGTGCGTCGTGTGGCCGGGTATCGTTTGCTTGCACCCCACATACTACGACGGGCAATCGAAAATGGCTGGTTTCCACGCGCCTCCTCCTTCGGACGAACCGCGCGATGCGGTCGTCGAAGCCCATAATGCCCGCATCGGATTATGGCTGTTCGCACTGTATGCGAGCGTTTACGCGGTGTTCGTGGCAATCAACGCCTTCTGGCCCCAGATGATGAACGCGATCGCGTTCGATGGCCTGAACGTCGCCACGGTCTACGGATTGGGCTTGATCGTCGGGGCGTTCGTCGTCTCCCTCATCTACGCGTTCGTTTGTCGCGTGCCGGGGGGCCGGTCGTGAACTACGAAACCTCTCCCACGGCGGTGGCGGTGTTTGCGCTGTTCGTCGGGGCCACGCTCGCGCTGAGTTTGTACCTCGGACGGCGAACGCGAACGGCGGCGAGTTACTACGCCGCGGGCGGTGGTGTGTCGTGGTTCGTGAACGGCATCGCCTTCGCGGGCGACTATCTCTCGGCTGCCTCGTTCCTCGGCATCTGCGGCATGATCGCCTTCTACGGCTACGATGGTTTCCTCTATTCGATTGGCTACCTCGCCGGGTGGATCGTCGCGCTGTTAGTGATCGCCGAACCGCTCAAGCGCCGGGGGAAGTATACCTTCGCCGATGCCATCGATAGCGAGTTCCAATCGCGCGGCATCAAGCTCGTCGCCGCGATCAGCACGCTCGTCGTCAGCTTGTTTTACTTGATCCCGCAGATGGTCGGCGCGGGCGTGCTCGTCCGTCCGCTGCTCGGGTTGCCGCATGCGGCGGGCGTCATCATGGTCGGCGCGGTCGTCGTGTTCATCGTCGCCACGGCGGGGATGGCTTCGACGACGTACGTGCAGTTTCTCAAAGGCTCGTTGCTGTTGTTGTTCACGGGAATTCTCACGGTGCTCATCCTCAATCGCGGGTTGAAAGTCGACAACAGCCCCGACGCGAACCTCCCGCAAACCGTGGTCGTGAACAGCGATGGCCGCAAGGTCGTCAACGGCGTCGAAGGGGGGCCACTAAGGCCCGTGGGGCACGTCAGTAAACTGCCGGGAGGGATAAGCGAGACGGGGCCACTCGGACCGATCGAGTTCCTCAAAACGATCCGCGAAAGCGAAATCGTACTCTGGACGACGAAGAAACAACCCGATGGCACGACGGTCTATTCGCCGAAGCCGACCTCGGGTGAAGCGATCCTTCGCCCCGGTAACAGCCCGACGTTTCAAGGCTTGGCAGGTAGTTCGACGGCGGCTCGCTGGAACTTCGTATCGCTGATGTTGGCGCTGTTCTGCGGCACCGCGTCACTACCGCACATCCTCATTCGCTATTACACCGTCAAAGACGCCGCTGCCGCACGGAAGAGCACGATCGTCGGCATCGCCGCGATCGGCTGCTTCTATTTGCTCACGTTATTCCTCGGCCTCGGTGCCATGACCGGCGGCGCACTGGACCCGAGTAATAGCAACATGTCCGCACCGCTTCTGGCGAAGAGCTTCGGCGTGTTGCCGTTCGCGATCATCTCGGCAGTCGCGTTTACGACGGTACTCGGCACGGTCAGCGGGTTGATCGTCGCGGCATGTGGGGCCGTCGTTCACGATGTCATCGGCGGGTACCTGAAAATCGAACTCGCCGACGCGAAGAAGGTCTGGGCGGGCAAACTCGCAGCGATCTTCGTCGGCATCATCGCGGTCGTGTTGGGTATCTTGTTCGAGAAAATGAACGTGAACTTTCTCGTCGGTTGGGCGTTCAGCGTCGCTGCCTCCGCGAATCTCCCCGCACTCGTGATGATCCTATTTTGGAAACGCACGACGAAACAAGGCGTGATCGCATCGATCCTGTTCGGCATGATCTCATCGCTCGCGTGGATACTACTCAGCGGCGACACGTTCAAAGATGTCTACGGGCTATCGCCGGAGCAATCGATCGTGCCGTTCAGCCAGCCGGGAATCGTCACGATCCCACTCAGCTTCGTCGTGCTCGTGTGCGTATCGTTGGCCACACGCAAACGTGTCAGTTGAAGAACTTGGCGATGGGCACTTCGAATCCGGGCAGGATGTCCGGGAGCGTGAGGCGGTCGCCGTTGTGGAAGCGTTGCGGGAGTTCGCGTTCGCGAAACACCGCCACGGACTCGGTTTGCGGGTCGAGTACCAGCACGACTTGCACGCCGGCGCGGTTGTACTCGGCGGCTTTCTCGGTCATGTCGGGTATCGAATCCGATGGCGAACGCACTTCGACGACGAGTTCCAACGGCGGAATTAAGTGCCCTACGGGCATCGGCTGATCGGCGGACAATGTCGCGAAACTGATGTAGCAAACGTCGGCCCCACGGAAGCCAACCGGATCGGTACGCGTGCGAATGAACGTGTCGTTGCTCATCACGCGGCCGAGATTGTGAGCCTCGATGAACGCACCGAGAGTGAGAATTGCCTTGACACATACGCGGCCATGTTCGGCACCGGGCATCGGCAGTTTCCGAAGCTGTCCATCGACGAGTTCGACCCGGGAGTCGTCGATGGACAGTCGCAGAAACTCGTCGGCCGTCATCGTCGGGATTGCGAGCGTAACCATCGTTTGACGGGTTCACCGTAATGAGTGCGAAACGGCGATAGAAATCACTTCCTCGCCAAAGACATCGATAGGAAATCTTAATCGTTAGTCTGGTAAAGTGCAACCCGTGGAAGGCACGTAAGAACCGGCTTCCGCGAACTGCATTGGACGCTCGCGCCGGTTCGACTAAAACCTATGCGAGCGGACCGCATCGGTTTGCCATCGGGAAAGGTGCGAAAATGTCGATTCTGCTCGTCACGGGTGGCTGTGGCTTCATCGGCTCGAACTTCATCCGGCATCTGCTGGCCACCGACCCGGCCACGTCGATTGTCAACTTCGACGCCCTCACTTACGCGGGAAATCTCGCGAATTTAGTCGATATTGCGAACCATCCGCGTTACCGCTTCGTGAAGGGCGATATCACGGATCGCGACAGCGTACGGGCTGCGATGGCGCTCGGCGTCACGGATATCATCCACTTCGCCGCCGAGAGCCACGTCGATCGGAGCATCCAGGATTCCGGGCCGTTCGTGCGAACGAATGTGAACGGCACGCAAAATCTGCTCGATGCCGCACGCGAATTTTCCGTGAAGAAATACGTGCAAGTTTCGACCGACGAAGTCTACGGCAGTCTCGGTGCGACGGGGTTATTCACCGAGGAAACGCCCCTGCACGCGAACAGCCCGTACTCGGCGAGCAAAGCGGGTGCGGACTTGCTGGTGCAGGCGTACCACCACACGTTCGGGCTGCCGACGGTGATTACGCGCTGCTCCAACAACTACGGACCGTTTCAGTTCCCCGAGAAGCTGATTCCGCTGTTCGTGACGAACCTGATGCGCGACGAACCGGTGCCCGTTTACGGCGATGGCCAGCAGATTCGCGACTGGATTCACGTTCACGATCACTGCACCGGCGTCGAAGCCGCGTGGCGAAAGGGCACGGCGGGCGAGGTCTACAACTTCGGCGGAAAGTGCGAGAAAACCAACCTCGACCTCACGCACCTGATCATCGATTTGCTCGGGAAGCCGCGAACGCTGATTCGCTACGTGGCAGACCGTTTGGGTCACGACCGGCGCTACGCGATCGATTGTGCCAAGGCCGAACGCGAACTCGGCTGGCAGCCAAAAGTGTCGTTTGAAACGGGCCTCAACGAGACGATTGCGTGGTACAAATCGAATTCGGCCTGGATCGATGGTATCCGGAACAAAGAATACATGACGTATTTCGAGAAACAGTACGGTTCTTTGAAGTAGACTGCGGGCGTGTAACTTTCTTATGTAGCTGGCCTCTGTGAGGCCGGTGCAGAGGCTCCGGAGACATTCATGAGCATTCGCGGCGTGATCTTGGCGGGCGGCAAAGGCACCCGCATGGGCGAACTGACGAAGGTGACGAACAAGCACCTGCTGCCCGTGGGGCCGTACCCGATGGTGTATCACCCCCTTAAAAAGCTGACGGGGGCCGGATTGCAAGAGATTTTGCTCGTTTCCGGCACCGAGCACATGGGCGATTTCATCGAATTGCTCGGCTCGGGTTACACGCACAATTGCCGCCTGACGTATCGCGTGCAAGACGAAGCGGGTGGCATCGCACAGGCGCTCGGCCTCGCCGAACACTTCTGCACCGGCAGCCGCACCTGCGTGTTACTCGGCGATAACATCTTCCGCGATCCGCTGATTCCGCTGATCGAAAAAGCCAACAGTCGCCCCGACTGGGCGTGGATCGGCCTCAAAAAGGTCCACGATCCCGGACGTTACGGCGTCGCCGAACTCGACGGCGATCGTGTCGTTGGCATCGAAGAGAAACCGACAAACCCGAAGAGCGATTTCGCCGTCGTCGGCATCTACATCTACCCGCCCGACGTGTTCAATCTCATCAAAACTCTGAAGCCCTCGAAGCGCAACGAACTCGAAATTACCGACGTCAACAATTACTATCTGCAACAAGGCCGCATGGGCTACAGCGAACTCGACGGCTACTGGACCGACGCCGGTACGCTCGATTCGCTCGACCACGCCAACGACCTGGTGCGGAAAGACCCACCACGGTTTTGAACATCGGTTTTCGGAGGACGGCGGAGGTTTTTGGGAGGCTCGACACGATGGCGAAAGGTCAATCTCGCATCAACCCAACGGAAACATTTCCGCATCTTTCCGCGCCGCCCATCGTGGAAGCAATCATCCATTGGCAAGCCCGTGCGCAGAATCTCTGGGATTCCGAGACAATTCAAACCGAACTATCCGAGCGCTTGCCGAATTACGCGAATTGCCAACCACTTGAGCAATTATCGATTGATATGGGTTACCGATTGACTTCGATCGACAAACTCAACGTCGCACTATTCTCTCGCGATGGTGTGGCTTTCAGTCGAATGAAGCCGTACGAAGGCTGGCAGCAATTCACGGCATCCGCCAGGAACGTGTGGCTCGCCTTTGAGCAAATCGCCGCTCCGGTCGAAATCCAACGGCTTGGGATCCGATTCGTGAACCACATTCCGGCCGCTAGTATTGAAACGATCGCGGACTATCTCAAAGAACCTCCTACTTGTCCTTCAAATTTGCCTTTGAAGGAGTTCCTTTACCAGAGTACCTTTTCCGTACCCGATCGGCCGTATGGCATTCGAGTGATCAAGCTCGTACAATCAGAGGTAATAGGGCAGTCGGAGAGTTCGGGCCTGTACCTCGATATCGACGTATACACTACCAAGTCAATCGATTGTTCGGATCGAGACAGAGATCTTGCCTTAAGCGAGATGCGATGGCTTAAAAACAAGGTCTTCTTCGACCTTTTGACGGATCGGGCGATTGAGAGTTTCCAGCGAGGATAGCAATGGCAACTATGAGTTGCGGGGAAGCGGCCCACTCGATCGAGCGAACCTTGCGGCATTCCCGCGCGGATGTCCGCCAATCGTCCACGTTCGGAAACCAATCCATCATCAGTGAATTGCACGACGTATGGATCGAATGCGCGGCGAACGGCTGGGATGGCCACGGTGCGTTTCGTGTGGAACAGGAAACCTACCGCGCGGCTTACTGCGTCATCGACACACTGCCATTCGGTTTCCCACTTCCTTCGATCGGTGCGGAACCAGACGGCCAACTGACACTGGAGTGGCGGAAGGGGCCGCGTCGCGTCCTGTCGATCAGCGTCGACCCTGAAGGATTCCTGCATTATGCGGGTCTGTTCGGTCTCAATAAACGCTATGGCACACTCGTATTGTTCTCGAATGCTCCCGATGAATTATTGCAATTGGTTCGGGAGCTTTAACGGTGTTCGACCCCGCCCATGTCCCACCCGTCGAACCGAACGAAACGTTGGCCCGTTTCATTTTGTTCTCCCGTCACTTTCGCAGTTCGGATCGAACGGTCAAACCCGATGCTTTCATTCCCCATCCGCACTCAGAATTGTCGATGACTCGACACGCGGAAGCGACCCCCGCAGAGCTATGGGGTGAAGGCGAACGGGTGGCTGGCCTGAGAACGGTGGCTCTTTACGGCAGGGCGGATGTCGAAGTGGCCGTCTTTACGGATCAAGGCTTACGGGTCGAGGCGGCTCCGATCTTCCATAACCCCAATCACGTCAACGCAACGAATTGGCCCACGGAAAAGCCTGATCAGAAAATGAAGGCCCTGCTCGTTGCGGAAAAGTCGCGATACGTTCCCAAGCCGACCTGACTGTTATGGAAACCGACGCGCATGATGCTGATGCGGAATCTGCGCCGCGGCACGAACCGGCGTGGCGGGAGTTCGCGCGTGCGCCGTTGGTTCCGCTCGCGATGGCGTCGGGGTGCGGGCTGGTCATCGACCGTTATGCGGGCGTACCGCAGGCGTTCGGTTTCGCGCTGGCGGCACTCGGATTGGTCGGCTGGCTTCTTGCCTATCGCAAGCAAAAAACCTCGCTCGCACTCTGGTTGTGGGTGTGTGCCATGGGGCTGTCCGCGGCACATCATCACACGCAACGCTTCGCATATGCCGCCGACGACATTGGCCACCTCGCCAGCGATACCCCGACAATTTCGCACGTTCGCGGCATCGTCGACGAGTCGCCGGTCGTTCGCAAAAATAGTCCGACGGAATTGTTCGGCCACGCGCGAAAAGTCGAACGCGCCATTACCGTTCTCGATGTCACCGAACGGCGCGGCGAGGGTGGCATCTGGCTGCCGGCGTCGGGATATTTGCGGCTGAGCATCGATCGCATCGTCGATCAGGCCGATCCCCATTTCCTCGAAGGCATCACCGTTGGCGACGAGATCGAAGTCGTCGGGATGTTCTCGAAACCGAGCACGCCGAGCAACCCTGGCGAGTGGGATCATGCCGCGAGTTTGCTCGATCGTCGCATCCGTGCGGAACTGCGCGTCGTGAAATCGACGATGCCCGCGACGCGGCTCGATAGCGGTGGCCGTTGGTCGATCCGCTTCGGCCTCGCATGGTTGCGCGGGCGATTCACGCGCGTTCTCGATGCACGTTTTCCCGCACACGAAGCCGGGCTGGCTCGGGCGCTGTTACTCGGCGATGGTACCGCGATGGAGCGCGAAGAATGGGATGGCTTCGTGCGAACCGGCGTCGTTCACGTACTCGCGATTTCGGGGCAGCACCTCGTGATATTGGCGGGGTTCATCTGGTGGACGCTGCGGATTCTCAGCGTGCGAAGGCGGCACGGCGCGTGGGCGGTGCTGTTCATCGTCGTCGGGTACGCGGTCGTTACGGGGCTGCGTCCGTCGGCGATGCGTGCGACTGCGATGGTCGGTATCGCGTGCGGAGGCGTGCTGCTTCGCCGACCCGTTCTGACGGCCAACGCTTTCGCGTTCGCATGGCTGGTTACCGTGGCGTGGAACCCAACCGATGCATTCACGGCAGGGTGCCAACTCTCGTTTATCTCAGTATTCGTGCTGATTTGGGGCGTATCGCGGTGGCTGGCCCCGGCGCAAAAAGCTCCGCTCGACCTCCTGATCGACGAATCGCGGCCGCCGTGGGTGCGTGCCGCACGCGCATTCTTGCGAACCCTCGGTGTTGCGTTTGCACTTTCCATCGTGCTTACTTTGGCGAACGCGCCGCTCATCATGCAGCGGCAAAACCTCGTTGCGCCGATGGGCGTGATCCTCGGCCCGCCGCTCGTTTTTCTCACGACGATCGCGCTGGTCGCCGGGTTCCTGTTGCTCGTCGTCGGCATCTTCGGCATCGGGCTGACGTTCCCGTTTGCAGTCGTCACCCGCGAAAGTCTGGCCGCCTGCGATTGGCTCGTTCGCATCGCCGATGGCGTGCCCGGTGGCTGCGTCTACGTACCGACGTTGCCGATCGGCTGGACCGTCGGCTTCTACGCGATCCTCATCGGTGTCGTGCTTCTCGACGCGAAGTGGGCAAAACGGGCGGCGGTTGCACTTCTGGTATGGTTGCTGCTCGGCCTCGTCGGCGTGCCACCCACGGTGAAAGACGAACTGCAAATTACGTTTCTCTCGGTTGGCCACGGCGGTTGCACCGTGCTCGAAACCCCCGATGGCCGCGTGCTCGTTTACGATGCCGGTTCGATGGGCGGCCCCGAAGCGGTGCGTCGCGTGGTTGCGCCGTTCTTGTGGCATCGCGGCCATGCGCGCATTGACGAACTATTCCTTTCGCACGCCGATCTCGACCATTTTAACGGCGTCGTCGAACTGCTGCGGCGGTTCCCCATCGGGCAGGTCACGCTCACGCCGTCGTTTGCCAGCAAGCCCATTTCCGAGGTGGCGGAGGTGATGCTCGCGCTCAAACGCTATCGCGTGCCGCAACGAATCGCGGTAGCGGGAGATCGTTTCGTCGCGGGTAGCGTGCAACTGGAAGTGCTGCACCCGCCGCCGGTGGGGCCAGCCGGTTCCGAGAACGAACGCAGCTTGGTGTTGAAAGTGACGCACGCGGGCCACACGATTTTGCTCACCGGCGACCTGGAGAAAGCCGGTGCGGCGCGCGTGCTCGAATTGCCGCCGGTGCCGACTGACATCCTGATGTCGCCGCACCACGGCAGCCGTGCCGCGTACACCAGCGCGTTCGCGGCATGGGCCACGCCGAAGTTCCTCGTCGCCAGCCGAGGCAATCGCCCCGAGAGTGCGGTGAAAGAAGGATGGGACACGTTCGCACACGGTGCCATTTTCGCGAAAAGCCACCCCACTGGCCTCACGGTCGAATCGTATCGCACCGGCGAGCGCATCGTCGTCAGCCGGGGCGGGCGGTGAACCTTTCTGCGCGACATTGCTCCATATTGCGCAAGATTTTTCTCCCCACGGATGTATCTCCCGATGAGTTTAAGCGAAAGTTTGACGAGTGAACTCGGGCCAGACGATGGCGGCGACCCGAGGCGGTTCCACGATCGGCGAACGTGGGACGACCAGCCGCGGCCAAACGGGCGCAAAGCCCTGCAACTGTGCGGCCAGGTGAAAGACGCCCTTCACGGGATTTTGGCCGAGTGTCGCGATGATGTCGTGCGAGATTTAATCGTCGTGTCGGTCGTGCCCGCTCCGAACTCGGCGCGGTTACTCGTCGCAGTCGCCGTCACCGAAACGAGAGACGCGAACGACCACGATGCGATTCTCGAACGACTCCACCGCCACCTCGGCCCGATTCGCGCCGAAGTCGCCGCGAGCATCAACCGCCGCAAAGTGCCAGAACTGGCATTCGTGGTGGTGATGAGTGGCGAGTGAAAGGTGAGTGACATATAATCGACTCATTTACGAGTGCCGATTATGTTCCTGAATCGCCAACGTATCCTTGCCGAGTTCCTTCAACTGGCCGGCAGACCCGTCGGCAAGATCGAACTCATGAAATGGGCGTTTCTGTTGAAGATGGAATCGGTCAGCAAGGGCGGGGCCGCGTTTTACGAGTTCGTGCCGTATCACTACGGCCCGTTCTCGTTCGGACTGACGCGAGACGCAAACGAACTGGAAAAAACTGGCTGGCTAACGGGCAGCGATAAAACGTGGGAGCTGACCGCAAAAACCGGTCGTCCGCCACTTCCAGCGGAATTGGAATCCGACGTCAGGCGGATCGTCGAGCGATTTCGGAATGTGCCCCAAAACGATCTCGTTCGGCAAGTTTATCGTTCTCACGTTACGTACACGGTGAACAGTCACATCGAGCGGTTGGCGGTCCGACCCGTCGGAGCACTGGGCGTTTACACCGTGGGTTACGAAGGCCGACAACTCGATGGTTTGCTCGATCTGCTCGTACAAAACGGCATCCGGCGTTTAACCGATGTTCGCCGAAATCCCGTCTCGCGCCGTTTCGGATTTCACAAGAGTACGCTCGCTCGCCACTGTAATTTGTTGGAAATCGAGTACGTTCACGTCTCGGAACTCGGAATCGCATCGGAAGAGCGCAGCCACCTGTCAGCCACTCGAGACTATGCCGAACTCTTTACACGATACGAACGCGAGACGATCCCTATGCAATCGCAGCACGTCGATCGGGTCGCCGCGTGGATGGCCGAATCGGCGACCGCGATCCTGTGTATGGAACGCGACGCGTGCGACTGCCACCGAGGCCGACTTGCGAATCGTTTGCACGAATTGACCCAACTGCCGATCATCCATCTTCGGTAGCGACATCGTCGAACAACCCATGGCCTTTCGCTTCGGCGAGTACAAGTATTCATCATTCGCTGTTTCGGAACGACGCCAACTCCGTGAAGAACAGGTCCAGGCCGGCGGCGGCGAAAAGAATCGCGTCTCTCGCTTCTGGTGATAGGCAACGAAGTTCTGTATTTGAGGTAGTCGCCGCGACCGGTGGCGTACTCCTCGGCGGCCTGGAATCAAGATTGCATTATGCTTTGAACTAGTAGATGTATTTGTGTGCTGGGATGCAATTCGCAAGGATGCGTATGCTCGTTCTGTTTGCCGTGGATTTGATACCTTTTCGTAGCATTTTTAATGGCAATATCTAATCTGGGTTTTAAATTAAGGTACTGGCATTCGTTCTTTTTGAACTTTTTGTTGTGCGAAGTAATTTTCTTACATACGGCAGAACCATTTTCCAGTAGTTTAACGTACATTTCGTAGTGATATAGTATCCAGACTTCAAATGATGGATTAGACACGGCAGTAAGGAAACCGCATTCTCTTGCTCGTCCTATCGCCTGTCTCGCGGCTTTTTGGCGAACGATATTTTGAGGTCCTTCCGTGTCGAAAACGACCCATACTTCATCAAATTTATCGGCTTGGTCTTTTCTAGCTTTACCATTCTGTTTTGTTTCTGCAGCCTTAGCGGCAGTTACTACACTGTCCGGAGAACTGCCCTTAAAATCGGCGAATACGACTAATACCCTACTCAACTCCAAATCCTGACGCATAGCAGCAAAGTAATCTCTTGAAGTTTTTTTGTCTTCGAGGGCAATCAGAATCGACCTTTTTTGCGGCCTTGTGCCTTCTTTTCTGTCGTACAAATCGCTATTCTCTAAACCGCGCATAGATTTGTCGTCATTCGGTAACTCCTTCAGGAGTTGCTGGAAAGTCGAACGCCCCGAAGAATGGGATTGCGCCATAACGTCCTCTCAGGTAGCCCTTTTCAAAAGTTTCGCCTTCACGGGCTTCTTTAAATTCTATCAATGAGTAGAGATCTGTCGAACCTTCTTTGGTTTTCTCAGTGAACCAGACCTGATCGCGCCGAAATAACTGACCCGTCAATAGGGAGGTATTATGAGTCGTAAATACAAGTTGCGAGCCCAGTTTGTTGTATTCCTTGTTATGGAAAAGTTTGACAATTTCTTGTACAAGCGACGGGTGCATACTTGCGCCGAGTTCGTCTACAAGAGCAACTTGGCCATTTTGCAATACGTCGTACAATGGTGAAAGCATTGTAAATAGACGACGTGTACCTTGTGATTCGTCCGCTATTCCCAGAAGTGCAGTTAGACCCTCCGGCCCATTATGCCGAAATAGCGGGTAGTGTCGCTCAGTGGTGACTTCTCTAAACTCTCTCGTTCGTGTTTTACCATCAGGAGATGTCACGAAGAATGAATGCATTGCTTTTTCTGATGTTTTCTGAATCTCAAAGCCTCCAATTCCCAAATCAGCATAACACATGATTTTTTTTGCCCAATCGTAAAACACCCGGTCGTTATCGCATCTTTGTGCTGTGCTTGGTACGGCGCGCATCCTATTAATGCGACTACCAATAAATGGAATTGAAGGCTCTCCTAATTCAAATCGATCAACGAGGTTATTAACTAACCATCGTGCTGGCACTTCGAGCTGATTATGGCCAAAAGCAATGGCAACACTAAGCAATGTGTGCTTTGGAGACATTAATTGCTCAAGACTTTTTTTCGGTCCCTTAAGGTACGTTTGATTAAACTTAATCTCACTCTTTACTCGAACAAACCATAACTGCGCCTTCCCGCCTTCAGGTCGAACGCTTAAACTTTCCGATTCAATATTTCCGTCGAGTAATGAAACGGTATACTCGTAAACTTTGTTTCCAGATGCAAATCCAACAATAAAATTAGATGGTTTAGCGGCCATTTTGGGATCTAGAGCAAACGCTATGTTCTTCTTGGAAAATTCGTCCTCAGATGTTTCGTCCATCGGATTTCTTATGCACGAGCCAAGAAAACTCATCGCATAGAGCAAATTGCTTTTGCCTGCGGCATTCGCTCCATAAACTGCAGCACTTTTGAGCGCGCGAGTTTCTTCGATTCCTGTCTGAGCTACGTTGTCGATCAACTCCTTGCTCGAAGAAGGAGTCAACTTGAAAACCATTTTTTCTCGGTAGGAGCGGAAATTCTCTACCGAAAACGCAAGTAACACTTTGCTTCTCTGCGAAATAAGGGCGAAAAATGTGCGTTTATCACGCAATTATTGGTAATTCTAGGTCAAATTTTTGGAATAACTAGTGAGTATCGGGTTTTATCTTGGCTTTGCCTACTCATCTTACCTGCTTCCTCCAAAGTATTCAGCATCTTCGGATTTATCACACCATACCATGTCAGTTTTTGAAAAGCCTGAAACGGCTAGCTAATTCAATGCACTCGTGAACAAGCTGTGCGGCGGCGAAAAGAATCGCGTCTCTCGCTTCTGGTGATAGGCAACGAAGTCCTGTAGCCGACCACACTCGCGTTTTGGGATCGAGCAAAATCGTGGACATGACATAACCTCCAATTGTATCATTTTATTATAACTATCGGAAGCGAGCGACGCAACTCCTAACGCAAAAAGCCCGGCGATGCTTTCGCATCGCCGGGCTGGGTTCTGTCGCGATCATTGCGATCAGTCGGTTTTCTTTTCGGACTTCTTGCTGCCGTCGAGCGGGGCGAGAATGTCGTCGACGGAAAGGGCCGTCACGGGGGCACCGTCTTCGGCCAGCGATGGGGCCATCTTCAACTTCTGGCGCTTCACATCGACGTCTTTTTGCAGTTCGCGAATCGTCTGCTTGATCTGCGCCAGGCGCGTGTCATCGACCTGATACTTGCTCTCGATTTGCTGAAGCTGAAGCGTTTTGTACTCGGCTTCGAGCTTGTCGATCGAGACGGCGAGGTCTTGCTTGTTGCGGCGTAATGCCTCGACTTGCTTGACCAGCGACTCCTTGATGCGTTCGCGGGACACGAGCGTTTGCTCCATGCCTTCGACGGTGTTTTTGCGCGAAACGATCAGCTTCACATCGCGGTTGAGGCGATACTTGGCTTCTTCGACGGGCACCATCTCGCGGCCGTAAACGACCTTCTCCGTCGCGTCGGTCAGCTTCAGTGCGAGGGCGCGAACCTTCTTTTCCTCGGTGACGACTTCGGTTCGCAGTGCGACCAAGTCCTTGTTGAGATGATCGACTTCGACGATCTCCTTAGCGAGTTCGTCGCTGGTTCGGTCGATGTCGCGGTCGAGGTGTTTGACTTCCTTCCGCAACGCAGCAATCTTCTTTTCCGGCGGAATGTTCGAGTCCACCCATTCGCCGATCGAGGCGACTTCACTCTTGGCGTAGCCGAAGAATTTGGTGCCTTTGAGTGCGCCGAATGCGACCGCTCCGATGACCGCCGCGACGAGTAACTTTTTGATCATCCGAAAATCCCCCCAAAGCGACCGTTGGGCGGTCGTGGCCCACGTCGCTGGTTTGTTTCAGCGACGAAAATGCGTGACAAACAGTTGTTCGCACGCACCGAGCGGGGATTTAGCGATTTCATCGAAAAGTCAGAAAGAAATTCGGGGATCGACCGATTCGATGCTCCTCACTTCGTCAGCGAGACGGTTTTCATCGAGACATTCGACACCTGTACGGCTTCGGTTTGGCCGAGCAGTTCCTTGATGTTCTTGCGAAACGAATCGAATTGCGTCTGAACCTGATCGCGTTCGAGCGACTTCGCCTTCAGGTTCGCCAGGCCGACATCGCGCTCGTTTTGCAGTGCGATGCCGCGCGCGGTCTCGGTGCGGAGTTGCTCTTCGATCGCAGCTAACTTCGTGCGGAAGGTGTCGCGAGCGGCTGCGGTCGATTTCAATTCGTCTTCGAGTTTCGCAACTTTCGCCTCGTTGTGCGATTTGTCTGCGGTGCTGCCGGTACTGCCTTTCGAGCAGCCCCAGACTCCGAAAACGGTGAGGCCGAGGACGAGAAGAATCTTGACAGTGCGAGTCATGGTGAGGAACTCCGTCGTTCAAGTTACGAGCATGCGCGATCTTACCGAAGCTTCTTCGGCAGATGCAGACTTCGCACTTTACGCAAATTATCCGATTTCTCTAAACGAATGCAGTTCGCCTAAAATGCGGCATGACTATTCGGACGATCCATACGAATGCGAATAGTCAAAAAATCGCAGGCGATCCGATGTAAGTCAGAATTCGCGACGTGCGCGAACGTACCCAAAACGGTCGCATTTGGACGCAAAAGTGTCGCATCCGGTCGATTTTCGGTCAATGTTGGTCGATTTTCGGGCGCATCCGGTCGATTTTCGACCAGTCGTTTCGGCTGATATGAAATTGAGAGCCTCGACGTAACCCGCGTCAGGATGACAGGATACCGCAAAACACCTCGAAACCGATGGCGATTTGCGATCAAAAAGTGGCATTTTGAGACACAAAAACACCCCAAAACACGGTTTTGGAGCCTCCGCAATTCTGACTTACGTCGATTCCGGCGAGTTACTTTCCGCCTCGCAACCACTTGTCCGGGTCGTCGACACCTTGCATGGCATCGCTGTAGCCGCCCATAATCGACTTGAAGATCGTGATAATCATCACGATGATGAGCATGGCCACCATCATGTAGACGACGCCCGAAACAATCGACGACACGACCTTCATTTTGCGGATCGACTCTTCGCGATAGTAGACCGCTTGCTTCGCCATGACCTCGGCGAGTTGCCCGGATTCTTCGCCGACTTGCACGACGTTCAGAAACTCCTCGGGGAACAGTCGCGTGCCGCAGCCACTGAGCGCGTCGTGAATTTCGTCGCCTTTGCGTACGGTTTTGGCGGCGAAATCGATCTGTGCGATGTACGCGCCGTTCGCGGTTGCCTTCAGGCTGTGCTTCAGCACGCGGTCGGCTTTCATGCCCGCTTCGATGGTCATGTGTGCGGCCATCGCGAACCGCTGGAGCGCGAACGCTTGTACGCATGCACTCAAACCCGGTATGTTCAACGCGATTGCTTCGACCTTTGCCCTCGCATCGGCATTGCTCGCGATGATGCGGATCGTGCCGAAGAGAAACACCGTAAATACCACGGCGTAAAACAGGAACTGCGGGGCACTCAACCCGATCGGGTTGGACGCATTCCCCATCATGCTCATCACGAACAGCATGATCGTGATGACGAGAATCGCGCCGAAGTACATGATTCCAGGGTAAATCAGCGACTGGATGAACTTCTGTCGCATACTCCGAACGGCTTCAAAGTGCGTTTCGAGTTCGCCGAAGACATCGGGCAACCGCCCGGCTTGTTCGCCGACTGCGATCATCTCGACGAACATTCGTGGGAACCGCCCCGCCTCCGGACGCAACGCATCCGAAAGCGACTCGCCCGCCGCCATTCGTGCAGCCAACTTCCCCGCGACTTCGCGAAACACCGTTGGCCCAGATTTCGCTTGTTGCTGAAAGACTTTCACCGGTGACAAGCCCGCATCCAGCCCGTATTTGAGCGCACGACACCAAGCGATGAGCGCGGGTAGCGGACTTTGCGAGCGAAACATCGTGTCGGCCTCTGTCTGACTATGCGAGCGGCAGATACACCGTGAATGTCGTGCCTTTACCGGGTTGGCTTTTCACGTCGATGGTCCCGCCATGATCCTCCACGACTTTATACGCGACCGCCAAGCCGAGTCCCGTTCCCTTCTCGATTGGCTTCGTCGTGAAGTACGGCTCGAAGATTCGCGAACGCACCTGATCGCTCATGCCGATGCCAGTATCTTCGACCGAGAACATGGCGCATTCTCGCCGCGATAGCGACGTATGTTCGACGAAAACGCGATCGACGCGCAGGGTGATGGTGCCCTTTTGCGGCATGGCATCGCGAGCGTTAATGCACATATTGATGAGGATACGTTCGATTTCGCTCGAATCGGCAAGGACTTCTACGGGCTTCGCGGACGGATGAAACTGGATCCGCGTTTCGTGACCGACGAGTTGACGGAGCAGCGAAAGAATCCCGTTGATCGCGACGTTCAGATCGATCAATCGGCGGTCGATTTTTCGCTGCCCGGAGAACGCGAGCAGTTGATAGACGAGGTTCCGTGCCCGTCCGCCCGCCGCCTTCACTTCGTCGAGGTAACCGCGTCGTTCGTCGTCGGTCGCCGTCTCGAGTTGCGCCATTTCAGTGTAGCCGAGAATCACTTGCATGATGTTGTTGAAATCGTGCGCCACGCCACCCGCGAGCAGTCCCACGGTTTCCAGCCGTTTCTTGAGTGTGATTTCTTCTTCCATGCGTCGGCGTACGGTGACATCGCGACAGACGTAAAGGCGGTCGGCCTCTTCGACTTTCATTCGCACGACGTGGATTAACAGATGTCGCGTTCGTTCGCCTTCGACGATCGTGGCTTCCGCATTGTGCAAGCCGTTCGGCATCGCATCGGTCACCCGGTTTTCAAAATCGGTACCGAAGATTTCGACGGCAGTCCGCTTGAGGAGTTGCTCGCACGGAACGTGAAACAGGAGGCCCGCCGCCGTCCAAACCCGCGCGATGGTGCCATCCGTCCGTACCAACATGGCGGCATCGGAGGCATTATCCAAGCAGTTTTGCAACAGCGTTTCAGACTCTTTGAGTTCCTGCGTTCGCTTGAGAACTCGTTTCGACAGCGTTCGATTCCAGAACAACACGATCGCGAAAGCGGTCAACCCCGCGACAGCCGTCCACGCGACGGGAATCCAGAATCGCCGACTCATCAGTAGCGGTGCATACTCGAAGTTCAGCCACTTGCGGCGGATCGCATCGCGTTCGGCGAACGGAATGCTATCGAGCGCCTTTTGCAGTATCGAATGCAGTTCCGGCCAGTCTTTCCGCGTCGTGACACCCATCCGGTAAACGTACCCGGATTCGCCAGCAATTTTGAGGTTCGTAAAGCCTTCCTGTTCGAGCCAGTACGTGCTGACGGGGATGTCCGATACGAAGGCAAAGACCTCGCCATACGCGAGCTTCTGTAGTCCGGCTTGGGTGTCCGGAACTCGCACCAATGTCAATTCCGGATAGTTAGACTCGAGATATTCCTCCGCCGCATAACCTTTCACGACGGCAACGGGATGGCCGACCAGATCCGCACCCGTCATGAACTGATCGACCGACCGACGGGTGATGATGTAGGCCGGGAATGTCAGGTATGGCGTGGTCGTCAGGTAAAACTCGGCCCGCTTCGGGGTCATCGCGGAGAGAGCGACGCCATCGACGCCGCGCTTCGAGGGGTCGAGTTCGAGTTGTGCTTCGGGCGAAAGTAGTACCGTTTCAAATTGCAACCCGGTGCGAGTGGCAAGGAGCGCGAGCATGTCTGCGGCGATCCCTGAGTGCTTTCCGTTCTCGTCGACGAAGTCGGCGGGTTCGTAATGGTGGATAACCATCAAGCGAATCTTGGGGTGGGCGGCAATCCAAGCTCGTTCGGCAGCCGTAAAAGCGATCGTATCCGGCGTTTGTGCCGACGTGGCAATGGGAAATACGCACGCCGCCAACACCGCGATCGACGACAGTTTCACGGCGCGTAGGAACGGAAATATTGTCATAAAAGCAGTACGCCAGAATGCTGCGGTTAAAATTGACTGAACGTAGATTAACCACACTTAGAAGCGTTTGCAAGCGTTTCTAAGTACCAATTGCGAGTAACCGTTGGCGACATCGACGAGCGAGAGATAAGATGCCCCAATGACGACGTGTACTATCGGTTGGGATGAATATCCGCCTGCGGCGTATTGCGGCGGAGCCGTCACCGTTGGCAATTTCGATGGCGTCCATCGCGGGCACGTCGCGCTCGTCGAACGTGCGAAAGCATGGGCACAAATCGTACAAGGCCCGACCGTTGCCGTTACCTTCAACCCTGCCCCCGCAAACGTGCTTTTCCGCGGTGCCACGAAGCCGCCGATCTCGACGCTGACGGATCGTGCGGCGCTTCTGCTGGCCGCCGGAGCGGATTGCGTGCTGATTCTCCGCACCGATGCCCGCTTGCTTTCGCTCAGCCCCGAAGCTTTTTTTGAAGACATCCTCGTTCGCCAGATCGACGCGAAGGCGCTGGTCGAAGGCGCGAACTTCCGCTTCGGGCGCAGTCGTCTCGGCGACACCGGCACGCTGCGGGCGCTCGGCGCGGCAGCGGGTATCCCCTTCGAGGAAGTCCCGCCGGTGACTGTGGGCGGCGAAGCCGTATCGAGTAGCCGCGTGCGAGCGGCGCTCACGGCCGGCGATGTAAAGACCGCTGCGGAACTTCTCGGGCGACCGTACCGTTTGGCAGGCATGGTGGTGAGCGGGGCGAAACGAGGCCGCACCATCGGCTTCCCCACCGCGAACCTCGACCGCATCGAAACGCTGATCCCCGGCGAAGGCGTCTATGCCGTGCGCGCCATTGTCGACGGCCAAAGTTGGCCCGCCGCTGCAAACATCGGCCCGAACCCCACCTTCGGCGAAAACGCACGCAAGATCGAGATCCACCTCATCGGCTTCAACGGCGACATCTACGGCAAAACGCTGTCCGTCGAATTCGTGGTGCGACTCCGCGAAACGCGCCCCTTCGACGGCGTGGCCGCGCTCATCGAACAACTCCACGCCGACGTCGCGCAAGCGAAGCGGATTTTGTCCGGAGGCGTGGGATGATCGTGGAACAAACGATACAGACAGTGCAAATCGCCAAAAATCCAGTTGACTTGCGACGACACAGAGAGAATAATCGTTTCAACGGTCGCGTGACTTTTATCGAGGCATCATCATGTTCGCACTATTCCGCAAGCCGACGCCGAAAAAACACCTGCACCATTTGAACCTGATGCCGCTCGAATCGCGCGATGTGCCTGCAATGTGGCATATCACGATGATCTCATCGAACGCGGGCGACACCGACGCGACGATCTCCGGTTCGCTTTTCGTCGGCAGTGCAGATGTCGAACGTATCACTTTGGAGAGACTTCCGCCACCGGAGAGCACTCGCCATTTCAGATTGACGTAAATGGCGAGAATGCCGCGTTGCGATTTGAAGATCTCGCACAGATGCCCGGCTACAACGCCGACTTCGATTACAACGATCATTCGTGGAATCTGACCGTTACCTCGTCTTCATCGAGTGGCAGCGGTTCGGGCAGCGGTGGGGAAAGTGGCTCGGGGAGCGGTTCGGATTCGGGCAGCGGCAGCGGCAGCGGATCTGGGGCCGGCAGTGGTTCTGGCAGTGAAAGTGGCAGCGGCAGCGGTTCGGGAAGCGGCAGCGGATCAGGTGGTAGTTCAGGCAGCGGCTCTGGCTCGGGGAGCGGTTCGGATTCGGGCAGCACCAGTAGTTCATCGCCACCCGTCCCACCCGTCCCACCACCTCCTACACCACCTCCTTCGATTGGCGACTATGTTTGGTTTGATGCGAACCAGGACGGCCAGCAGAATAATGGAGAGAGCGGAATATCGGGCCTTGCAGTGGAACTGTATTCTTCAAATGCAGGTAACATCGGTAGTCTGTTGCAATCGACGATAACCGACGATGATGGCCATTATTCCTTTCTGAACGTCGTGCCGGATGCGATGTATCAGATTCGATTCGAGAATCCGGATGCCACCACACTCGATTTTTCGCCTTGGCACAATGAACCAACCGGTACGATTGACAGTAATGTTTTTTATACCGATGCGATGTCTTCAAAATATGGTTTCACCGATCCGTTTCTCGTTCAACTCGGTGAAGCGATCACGTCAATTGATGCGGGATTAAAATTGAATGCACCGGCAGCAACGAAATACTACGTCCGTGGTACAAAGCAGTCGGAACTCAACCTGGCACCCGGAGTGATTTCCGCAACGGTCGGCACGGAATTTCGCGTCTACCGGCTCGGCGATACGACATTGCCTGCGAGTATCGATTACGCAACAGTCGATGGCAGTGCATTAGCCGGTCAGGATTACATTGCAAAGTCTGGCACCGCTGCTTTCGCTGCGAATGTCGGGATGGTGACAGTGAACGTGAACGTCAATGCGGACAACACACAAGAACCGGATGAAGAGTTTTTTCTGGCATTGAAGGTGCCGGATTTCGCGACGTCACCCAGTGGTGCAACTCCGGAAGGTCGAATGACGCCCTTTGGCCGCGGCGTCATCGTCAACGACGATTTCCCGGCGGGTTTTACGCGTGATGGTGCGGGCGACCCGTGGGCGGGTTGGGCATTTACACGCGACAAATCGACGGTTGCCCCGTACGACAAAAATCCATATGAACTCGGATCCTGGCGACGCGGGTGGGACGGAAACACCCCAACAATCGTCACGCCTGGAGGAAATTCGTGGGTCAATTCGACGATTGATGAAGGGATGTATCTGACGTCACCGACCAATCCTGTGTTGACGGCTTTTCATATGACGTTGTTCTACAAAACGCTCGATACGAAAGCCGCTCAACCGATGACGGGGACTGACCGTTTGCAGAATGGCGTCCAATTGTCGCCGGGAGATTACATACCGGCGAAAGCGTTCCTCGATATGACAGAGCATTACGGAAATTCGGGTGTGTATATCTTCGACCGATATGAAGTGCAAATCGTCGATCCGAGCCACGGCGTGCAAGGGACATCAGCGAAAAGTCAAATTACATCGGCATGGCCATATCTCGTCAATTCTCCTACGAATTCGTACCCCAACGAATCGAAAGCGACTGGTCAATGGAACCAGTTGGACATTACATTTTACCCAGCGTACTTTACGCAAGTCGGTGGGATTCATCCCGATTACCCTGCGCGTAACCCTTCAGCCTACTGAAGTTGGTCCGTGTCAGCTATCTATTAATGAACCTGAATAGACAGTTGCAACAGGATTTTCAGCCAAACGTCGGCAAG
>JAYVQG010000058.1:0-10730 GCA_043757025.1 Limnoglobus sp. | reverse complement strand
GGAGGGCCTGGAGAAGCGCGAGGCAAGGTGAGTTTACGAAAGTCGCGATCGAGAAGAGCGGATTTCGCAGGGGTTTTCACGCGACCGGGAATTGCTGTAGGTCAAACAACCGTTGTTTCCAGTGCAAGCACCACTGCTCCCATGGTTTTGTACGTACAGCCTTCTTAGTTAGAGCAGCACAGTAGCTAGCCTTTCATCCAGCAGCCAAATGTACGTCTCGTCCTCGTCTGTGCCGTCTCTGACCCACTAATTCAAAAAAAGACTCTTGAAAGGGGCACTTGCGCCCCTTTTTTTGTGTGGTGAAATATTTTTGACATTCTGCCTATAATGTCATATTTTGTTCCACATGTCGCTGAATGAACGCTTAATTTCGGACGGCAGAGAGGTGAATTCGCAAGGAACGGTCGATTTAGTGTGTGAAGCATCGCCTCTGGTCGACGGGAACGGCACAGTCATTTTTACTGAATCTCCTGCTGGGCATCCGGAGGGAGAGGATACCAATTTCTCCCTCGATCTTGCTGCCGGAACAATGTCCTCCATCCGGCAAATAACGATGCACTTTCTTCTGCAAGCCGGAGTAGTTCGCAACGAAGATTTGGCACAGGCCCAAGCCGCTGTGAGTGTGCTTACAGATGAAACGCCTCCGAACGACATTCTTCTCGCTGCCATCAGCGCGGCATTTCCTCGGACGCCGGCTGCACACCCGCACGTGAGCATGCTTTTCAGGCGGCATCTTAAAAGAGCCCGCGAGGCGGAACCGAGCGCCAACGGCAGTTTGAGATTGCAGCCGATGCAATTCAACGGTTATCGCCCGATCATGCGTTTGGGAGGCGGGGGATTCGGCGAGGTCTTCGTGGTGGACAATGCCAACGCACCTGAGAACGAATCGCCTGTGGAAGTTTTGAAACGCCTGTATAGGCCCGTTCGCTTGCAAGTTGGCAGCTGGCATCCGATTGATGATAGCCAGAAGGCCGATGCGGATATCGAGCGATTTAAGCGAGAGGCGCGCGCCCTGAAAGGACTGAAGGGAATTCCTGGCGTGCCGCAATTCCGCAGTCGCGGTACGTATGTGGAACCCGCTACCGGGGTGCTATATCCGTATTTCACGATGAGTTATCACCCGGGGCAGACGCTCGACAAAATGCTGGATGCCAAGAACGGCAAAGCATCCAAACAGCAGTGGGTGGATATCATCACGCTCATCGCCATCACGCTCACTCAGACCCACGAGCGCGAGTGGGTGCATCGAGACTTGAAACCAAGCAACGTTCTTCTCACCGATAAGGGGAAGACGAAGCTGTTCGACTTCGGGTTGGGACGACTGCATGGTGACCATGAACATGACGTCACGCATACGGGGCAGATCATGGGAACGCCCGACTACATGCCGCCCGAGCAGTGCAATGGACAGGCGCATCACGTGGGTCCGTCGGCCGATTTGTACAGCCTCGGCTGCATGTTGCACGAGGCACTCCAGGGCGAACCGCCGTTCGGCCGCGCGAAGACAGAGAAACTCGTGACGATCATCCAGCGTCATTCCGGTCAGGCACCCGACTTGAGTTGGGTTGCCACGCTGCCAGCTGAATTCCAGAAACTCGGTCCCGCGCTTACTCGCATCTTGCAAAAAAAGCCGACCGACCGTGGTTTGACCAACCAGCTGGCACAGGAGCTCTACGCAGCTTCGTCCTTTGCCCGGGAGCATAAGTTGAGTTTTGACGAGTTCTTTGCTCGTCCGGAGTTACATCATATTCATGTGCCTGCCGCTGCCGTACAAACTGACGCTCTCGCTATTCCTTCGCGATTCTACGAGGAAGTGAAAGAGGCGGGCGAAGACGGTGCCGTACGCAAGGTCGACTTGGGACCAGATCATTTCACTCAGGCTCTGCGCAGTTCAAAGTATCCGGCCGAAGTCCAGGCTGCAACTCGCGGAAGACTGAAGGGATTGTTCGGTTATGTGGCCGCGGCCACCGCGCTGACCGTGGTGCTTGCAGCCGGCGCGATCGCCTATTTCAGCTCTGGCAAATCGAAGGACGCCAATGCTGATCCGGTTGTAGTTGATGTGAGGCCCGGCATTGAACTGAAACCGCCACCCGAGCTCAAGAAGCCACCCGAGCAGTTGGTTGTACCGAAGCTCGGCAGCATTGTGGCCGAAGCGGATGCTGACGGCCGCGTGAAGGACATACGTCTCTTTGCTGGCATGCCCTGCGAGGTGAAGCTCGGCGATAACGAAGCCGTGCTGTTCACGCATGCGGGCAAGACGCGCGCCGCGCTGACGCACATCAGCGGCGATTCGCTGGCAAAAATACTCGGTTTCCCGAATAAGGAAGCTATTCCGGATGAAAAGATACGCGAAGGCCGCCTAGGAATTATCTTCATGGATAGCGAAGAGCGCTGGGTGCTGGCCATCAACGAAGTAGCATACATCGTCGGACGGCCGCAGGCAAAAACCGGCGGTACGCTGGGCACGGTCTACTCCGATCGTGGCGACATCAAAGATTCGTTACGGAAGAAAGGCTTCATCGCATCGCCGAATGCGGGCGGCTATGTGCAGGATCCCGGTTTGGGTGCAGTTATTCGCGGTCTACCCCCGTTGGTGTGCGCCGAACCCAATGAAATAGGCATCAACGGAGAAACGCGCGGCAAGAACCTCTCGAACGTCACATTTATGGCCGACGTTTTGCGCAAACAATTGCCGGCCGTCGAGTCGCCGCATGTTAGCAGTAACCGCAAATAAGCACTCGGACATGCTACTGTGGGCGGTGCTAATGCGGTGCTGTGTTTTTCTCATCGGCATCGCTGTCTTCTTCGCTGGTTGTGCGCCGGCCAAACCCGTTGCACCCGAAGCGGTGCGCGACCCGCTGTTGGTATTCACGGACGTGGCGCATTGCAACACACAGGGTCCGCGCCGCCAGGTGTGTTACGACGATTTCATCAAGCTGTACGCCGGCACTAAAACTACGTCTGAATTACTGGCTGAATTGCGCACCGCCATGCAAGCCGATCCAGAAGTCGACTGGATCGTGCGGCCGTCGAAAATCGCCGCCGTCGGAGAGCCGTCCCGACCGGCGGAAATCCGCACGACCTCCCGGAGGTCGTGGGTCATCGCCGTAGCGAACCGCGGGCACGGCGTATCGGATACCAACGCGATTTCTCTCCCTCGCTTTGCTACGCGACGCCTGCGCAGCGTAACCCTTCAGCCTCCTGAAGTCGCCTGCTTCTTATCCGTCTTTTCGGGTTTGCCCCGGATGGGGCAACGGAATGTAGCCACGGGTGGAACGACGACTGCCGAAGGCCGTCGGAGTGCAACCCGTGGACGAGTTTGCAAATGGAAACGGCTTCGGATGCAGGCTCCTTCACGGGTTCCGCTTCGCTTTACCCGTGGCTACATTCCTACGCCCCTCCGGGGCGTTCAGACCGCAATCCGTCTCAGTTTCCCTGTGAAGCTTCACCAGGCTGAAGAGTTACGTCGTCGCCTTTCAGAACCCGTGCGGAAACCACCTACGGGCGTTCGGTTTCGCTCGGCTCGGGTTTGGCCATCGGTGCGTTGGCGCGCAGGCCGTTCGGCTTGGGTGCGGTCGATTTTGGCGCGGTTTGTTGCCCTTCGAGTCGGGCGAGTTTCACCTGACAATCGAGTATCATCGCCTTCATTTCCTTGACGGTCTTTTCGTGCTCTTTGTGCTGTTCGTCGCGATAGGCTTTTCTCTCGGCGTCGGCGGCCTGATTCTTGTCCACGTCCTGTCGTAGTTTCTGATATTCGTCGCGGAGCGACTTGGCCTCGGTGGCCGTATCCTTCTTGCCGGCATCGGTATCCGTCGTCAGGCGGCCGACGCGATCCTTCAGGCTATCGAGTTCGCTGCGATAGCCGGTCAGCATCGCGTTCTGCGTGTGGTTTTGCCCCTGGATCGTCTGAATCCGCTCGTAATTCGTCGTCAATCGCGATTGGAAATCGTCCTTTTTGACGAGGTCCGCACGCGCCTCGTTCAGCTTGCCGATCTCGGCGCGCAACTCGGAGATGCCAGAGTGCAGATTGTTGTAAAGTGTGATCGCGACGAGCGCGACGATGCTGAGCAACGTTCCGCCAAAAACTCTCCAGAACAAGCCGATTTTCTCTTCTTCCTTCTTGTCCGCGTGGCCGATGTATTCGCCCGCTTGGGCCCCTGCGCGTAGCCCCGTTGCCACCATCGGCGTGTTGTCGTTGCCGTCGAAAACCTCGGTTTCGTCGGACTGTCCCATTCGTTTCGCAATCACGTCGCATCCTCCGGAATACTCTTGAAGAGCCGGGGTATAGCGTGAACCGAAAGCGACCGCAAGAGTAGCGTCGCATGGATCGCGCCTCGCACTTCGCCGCGGAATCCTCGTGGCGGAGCGCGGACGTTCAATTTGGGTCGCAGTTTTACGCTTCGATTTGAACCGTGCGGAAATCATGAATTCGGTTGTCGAGATCTTCTCTGGCGCGAATTTCGTTTTGCGATGTCTCCGTCGGTTGGCGCTTCGACTCCAAGACTTATCGTTGCAATCCTATCGCCGGGCATTACAGTCGTTGCGGTCGTGATATTTTTACTAGTCGCATCCATTTTAACTCTCGATCTGCTTGCGGCGCAGACTTTGCTGCGTGTGAGGATTTGACCGCGTAGGTAAAGGGTTCTACCTACAGGTAGGCGTTGCACGGGTGCGACGCTCCTACCTTGCCCGGTTGGACTATGCCCGCGCTCAAACCGTTTGAAGCTTATACGCAGCCATCGGACACCGGTTTTCCGGGTCTGGGCCGCCGTCGCGTCTGGAAGGCACCGGACGTTTTATCGCATTCGATGCTCGTTCTCACGTTGCCGCGGCTGTTCCTGGCCGCACAATCGGGCGAACCGAAGCCCGAAACCGTTGCCGCCGTCGAAACCGCGATGGATGTCGAAAGCGTACTCGGACCATTTGCCACCGTCGTGGAACTCGCCTCGATTCGCCGCGTGAAACTCGATTTGCACACGAATACCGTCCACATCGACTACGCCAGCGAACGCAACGGGCAGGGCCGCGCTTCGATTACGTTGGGCACGCCGGAAGTGGCCGACGAGGTGTTTACGAAACTCTGGCGTCGGCTCGGCACCGAGTTCTCGCTGCGGCAATACAGTTCGGACCCGTGGACGGCGGCCCGTTTACCGGTCGCATTCATGGCCGCCGCCATCGCGTTCGCCGGGATCTTTGCGATTGTGTTGAACGCCCTGAACGACTTGGCGATCACGCAAGACTGGCCCGCTGCCCGCGTGTTACCGAACTGGAAACTGGTCTGTGGCGTCGGCGGGGCGGCCGTCGCCATCGCACAGATTACCCTCTACCGACGACTGATGCGGCCACCCGAACGACTCGAATTATTCCGAAGCTAAATAGGACACTCATGAAGCGCGAAGATGTGATGGATATATTCAACCGGATTCCCGAGTACGACCACTCGCGCGTCCACATGATGCTGCGAACGGGAAACTTCCTGAACGTCGACACGATGCTGCGTTACGAACCGACGTACGTATTGTTTCGCGGTCGCGAAGCCGGTAACCAAGACGAAAGTCGCGGCTTCTTCGTGCCGTACGAAGACATTGTTTTTTTGAAGCTCGAGCGCGTCGTGACGTTGGACGAGATGGACAAAATTTACGCGGATCGCCCCGCCGGCGTGAAGCGCGTCACTCGCGATACGCAAACGGATACGCTCGCCGAAACGCCTGCTCCCTCGATTCAGTCGGCATCGGTCAACCCGGCCGACATCGCAAAACAGAACTTGCTCGACCGCATCCGCGCCGCCAAGTCCGTCGCCACCAACGGCACGACGGCCAAGACGCTCGGGAAGTAGTTTACCGCAACTTCTGCTGACGCAAAACCGCTTCGACCCAGTCGCGGTTTGGTACGCTGATCTTCACATCCATCGGCAGCGCGGCGCGATAATCGATCGTCTTCGCGAAACTGCCGAGGTCGTACGCCCGCCGGAACACGTCTTGTAAATCGAGTAGCGCATCGCGGTCGTCGGTTGCGAGCGGCACTTTGAACTTCGGCAGGCGTTTCTGCACCGTCGTCGTGTAGATTTCGTATCGCCCCGGCGTCGATGCCCGCGACACAGACACCGCATAATCGTATTCGGGCAAGCCGTCCCGCGAGTAGTCGAGTAGCGGCAAACCTTGCGTGACGAGGTCGATTTCGATCGCGTTCGCCCGCTGCGTGTCGGTATCTTTGCGCGTCTCGAGATAGCCCGCGCGCCCTGCTGTGGTCGTTCGATTCGACGGGCTGGGAAAATCGATGACCGTAACGAGCCGCCCATCGGCGCGATCGCGGATTTCGATGAACTCTTCGGCGTGCGGTTCGCGCAAAATGGACGTAAACAGCGTCAGTTCGGTGACGTAATTGCGCGTGCCGATCTTCGCCCGATAGCGATCCACCAACCCCGGTAGCAAGATTTGATACATCCCGGCGACGAACTGATGCTGAAACGACGACCAAAAGGCGGCATCTTCCAGATACGGATCCATCCCAGGGAAAGGGCACGGCATAGCAAACTCCGCGACAACCCGCACGGGCAGGTGGCACTTCGACGATTATCGAAACGGGGAATGTCAGATTGTACCGGTCGTAAGGGTGCTTTGCCTAGAGCGCGAGCGAGAATTCGCTCGTTTACCGATCGCGCGGTAGTGACAAATTCCGTTGACACGTTGAAAGTAACCGGAGAGAATCCACGAAAGCTGTTGTGGAAAAGGTAGAACTCGTACCGGAGATTGCTATGGCCGTTCATCTGTTCGTGCTCAAGCAAACGGCGTTCGTCCTCTGGCGTCCGGCCAATATTGTGCCCGTCCCTCGGTTGATCGTCGGCGAGTTCGCACCGGGGAATCCGCCATCGCTGGCCAATCGACACGCATTCCCGCTCGCACAACTTCTCGGGCATACCGATCTCTGGGGCATCGCCGCTTCCGCGTGCGGTCTGACCGAGGGCAAGGTGTACCACTACTGGTTTGAAGTCACCGACAGCAGCCCCACCCGCAACGGCAGCCGCATTCTGTGTACCGACCCAACCGCATTCACGGTGGACTGGCGGCTGATGTCTCCGCTCCTTCCGGCACCGTACAAATCCGAAGACCAAGACCCCGCGGCCGTCGTCAAATTCGCGGGCGGCAAGCTCGTACCGTGCGATGCGGCGGGGGAAGAATTCTCGCCCGCTGCGGCAATACAGGGCGGGAAGCCGAACAACCGGATCGTCATTTACGAGTTGCCGACGTCGTGGGCGAAGATCAACGTCAGCGGCGACGCGCAGATCGGGGTCGGCACGTTCCAAGATGTGCTCGCGCTCGTCGATACCGTGGCTACGGGTGCGAACTTTGCCGGGACGCCCGCGCTCCACAGCCGAAGCCATCTCGAAGAACTCGGGGTCAACGCGCTCGAACTCCTGCCCGTCGCCGACAGTTTCGTCGAACGCGAATGGGGCTACGCAACCAGCAATTACGTCGCGCCAGACTACGACTTGGGCTTTCCCGTCGGGAACGCATCGCCGACTTCAAACGCCGATCTCGTTGCGCTCATCGATGCCTGCCACACCCGCGGCATTCGCTTCCTGATCGATGTGGTGATGGCGTTCGGCACGCGGGCACCGATGGAGAACATCGACTTCGACGAATTCCACATCGACCCGTCTCGCTCACCCAACGACCCCGAGCGGGACCAGTCGGGCAACCACGGCGTTCGCGATGCATTCGGCGGCAAACTCTGGCGATACGGCCGGGCGGTATCGTCGTACGATCCACTCAGCGGCCAGACGGGGAACGTCTTTCCCGCTCGCCAACTGATGAAAGCCGCCTTGCTCCGTTGGATGGCCGACTTCGGAATCGACGGCGTGCGAATGGACAGCGTCAACAATATCGCCAACTGGGATTTCGTGCAAGAATTCAAGGATCTGGCGAGGCAGACGTGGGCCGCTAACGGGGGCGGCGACGATTCGTTTCTGGTCGTGGGCGAAGAACTATCCGTGCCGCTCGACCTCATTCGACAAGGCCGCCTCGATGGCCTCTGGAATGAAACGTACAAGCGAATGGTTCGCAGTGCGATTCTCGGTCGAAACGATGACAGTGAGCCGAGCTTCGAGTGGACGATACGAAAGATGATCGACTGTCGCTCGAACGGCTTTCGCGACGGCGCGGAGGCCGTGAATTACCTCGGGAGCCACGATGTCGAAGGGTTCGGCAACGAGCGACTGTACAACTTCCTCGGAAACAACGGCATCGTTTTGAAAGAGGAGCGGATCAAACTCGCCTTCGTGTGTCTCCTCACCTCGGTCGGCATCCCGATGATCTTCGCAGGGGACGAGTTTGCCGACGAGCACGATCTGCCCGTGACGCACCCCGCAAAGCAGCGGGACGCGGTCAACTTCGGTCGGCTCGATCAGCCGTTTCGTCGGCGGATATTCGAGTATGTGGCACGGCTCGTGAAACTTCGCACGGGCTACGAGGCACTCGCCGTCAACGACACCGCGTTCCTACATGCCGACTTCCACGACGGGAAGCGCGTCGTGGTCTGGCAGCGCGGCCGAGCCGACAGCGACCGGCAAGTCGTGGTCGTCGCGAACTTTTCCGATTTCGATTCCGGACGCGCCGGAAGCGACGAATACCGCGTCCCCAACTGGCCCCAGACGCCACCCGGCAAGCGCTGGCGGGAAGTGACGCAATCGCGAGATGTCCCCGCCGATTGGGTGGGCCGCGAAGCCATCGTGCCCTGGGAAGCGAAGGTCTACGCACTGGTGTAAGTCGTCTTTTTCGATGGTAATTACTCCCCGCAAGTGTATTTCGTTGACCACTGTATGAAGTTCGATTACACTTCCAACAGTTGGATCTGCCCTTACACTCGAGGTTCGCGATGGCATCTGTCTTGAAGGGAAAATTGGTTGCGTCGAAGAGTTACGACTCGGCTGAGAAGGTGCAATTGCGCTTCGAGCTGACGAACGGCGGCAAGAAGGATCTGTTCGTTTTGAAGTGGTATACGCCATTGGAAGGGTTGAACAGCGACTGCCTGACGATCACGCGAAACGAGAAAAGCAAAGTCGCCTACGACGGGCCGATGGTCAAGCGCGGCAACCCGAGCGCGGAGGATTACATCCTCGTTCGGGCCGGCGCGATGGTCAGTGCCGAAGTCGATGTCGGCGAGTCGTACGCAGTCTCGGTCCCTGCGGATTACAAGGTGGAATTGAACATTCCGGGCCTCGAACATATCCCCATCCCGGAAGAAACCAAAACGCGAACGGCCACGGTGGCACTCGCGAAATTCGCACCGGAAAAGTCGAAGGTGACGGGTGGGAAAGCCTCGTTCAAGGTGACGAAAGGGGGCACGCCATTGCCGACGCGCGGCAAGGTTGCGCGGCTCTCGAACAAGGCACCGAAAACCAACGGCACGGCTTCCGCAATGGGGGCAGTGATGGTCGCCGCCGCCATCCTGCCCCCGACACTCATCGGCGGCACCCTGGCTCGGCAGAAGCAAGTTAAAAAAGCGATCGACGACAGTTTCCGGCTCGTCGAGAAAGCCATCGCCGCGATCAAGGACGACGCGAAATACAAAGAGTGGTTCGGCAACCACACCGTGGGCCGCTTCAATAAAGCCAAAACCGTCTATACCAAAATCCACGAACGAATGACCTCGACGAGCTTCACATACAACCTCACGGGTGTCGGCTGCCAAAGCGGTTGGTTCGCCTACACGTTCAAAGACAGCACAACGATCTTTCTCTGCGGCGCATTCTGGACCGCCCCGCAAAACGGCACCGACTCCAAAGCCGGCACGCTCGTCCACGAACACAGCCACTCCGACGCAAGCACCGACGACATCACCTACGGACAAGCGAGCGCCCGCGCCCTCGCGATCAGCGACCCGGACTCGGCAGTTCGCAACGCGGACAACTTCGAGTATTTCGTCGGCGGGTGAGAGTTTATCGGAGGATGTCGTTCGGGTCGGTCACGCGAACCGACTGCCGGATGGCGGCCTGCAATTTCGCGGAGTCATCCGTCGCACGAATCCGCGCCTCGACCATCTCGGGAACCGAACCGAACCGCTCGCGGATAAAGGCGAGCAAGTCTTCCTGCCGTGCCGCGATCAGACCCATGCGCTGTCCTTCTACTCGGCCTTCATCTCGACCCTCTACTCGACCCTCTACTCGACCCTCTTGCAGGATCGCCTGATATGTCGATGACTCTTTCATGCCCATGCTCCTCGCAAAAGCGGTGTGAACGTTGCCGCTATCATAACGCATTCCGGCCAGGATGTAACACGAAGTCAACAGCCGTCGCCGCGCCGCTTCTCCCACCGATTCGACTTGCAAACGCCCGTCGATCCGATCCACCAACTCCGGCAATCGCCCGAGGGCTTGGTTCGTCAGCAAGGCCAGCGGGATCGCGCCGAGAGGGCCGGTCATCAGCGGTTCGAGTTCCAATTCCCAAACGCGAATCACGTGGTAGCGAAACTCGTGATAAATCTGTCCGTCGCTGTAGCGGCGTTGGATCAAGCCCGTGATCGACGTCGTGTCGGCTCGCGGATGGAGTAGCAATGCCACCGAGTAAACCGGCCCGCCGTACTCGCGTTCGAGCAACAGGCTGTACAGCTGAATCCGGTCCGGCAGCGTCAGATCGTAGCCCGTTTGCGGCTCGATGTGCAACAGCCCCGTTGCCGGATGTTTCAAGCGAAAGACCTTGTCGGCTTCGACTTGCACCGTCGTCAAGTTGACA
>JAYVQG010000057.1:0-36566 GCA_043757025.1 Limnoglobus sp. | reverse complement strand
ATTCCGAAATCGGGAATGATTCCAGGGATGGGTGGGTGGGTAAGTGGTGGAATCATTCCCTGCTACCCAAAATCGCCGCAATTGAAACCAGGCCGTCGTGCCGAATATCCATGAGATTTTGGTCTGAACGACGATGCGATGCATCGCGCGCCGGTTCGCTATCGGCTAAACTTTCAGTGACGACGAGTTTAACTTCCCTAACGGTAGAACGGGCGCGACGATATGGCGGTTTTGGCTTGACTTGATCTATCGCCGATCTAGGCTTCATTGGGTTGGTTCAAAATGTTTACACGTTCGGTCCGCCCGCCCGACACCAGACGAACTCCTAAGGAGAGCCACCCGGATGGCGAACCAGTATACCCCCGACCCGCCACCTTCGATTTCTGCCGCCGAATTGCGCCGCCGTTTGCTCGCTTCCACACCGCCGCCGCTCGGCGTTCCGTCGGCGATGCCCATCGATAATCAATCGACCGGGGAAACCGCAAGTACTGGCAGTATCATCTCTTCCACCGAAGAGATGCTCCGAAAATTGCGTATGCCATCGGTGGCATCGCAGATCGCGGGTCCGTCCGTACCCGACGAACCCGCAGCCAGTTTTACGCCGAAAGCCGCGAACAAATGGGCGACGCCCGGTTCGCGGTATACCCCCGGTGCGTCTTCGTACAGCGCGGATATTCCCTCGACCGACGGGCCGAATCCGGAAGTTGTGCGGCTCAAGTCCGAAAATAAAGAGCTTCGCGTTCTCCTGGGCGAGATGAAGCACCTTTTGCAAGAAGCGAGCGATACCGAACAGGTGTTTGCGCGGGCCAAGCAAGAACATCAGAATCAGATCGCGGAAAAGCAACAGGCGGTCGACGAACTGAGCGGGCAGTTGCAGCAGATCGAAGAGCAAATTTCCGCCGGTACCCTCGGCCACACGACGCCATCGGGTCCGCCGAAGACGAAGACCGAACTCGAAGATTGGGCCGATGAACTCGAGCAAGAGGCCGCACGCCAGAACCAAGAACGCACGCAACTCCAGGACGAGCGCAAACAGTTGCGCGACGACGAAGAATCGCTCGAAAAGCAAATGCGAGATATGGAAGTGTCGATGGCCCGCGAACGCGCACTGATGGCACGCCAAGAGACCGAACTCAAGCGATTGAGCGCGGAAATTCAGCACGAACTCGAGATCATGCAGCGAGGCGACGCCTCGTTGCGCGAGCAGATGTCGAAGTTCCAGCGCCGCGCCCAAGAAGTGCTGACCACGAAACCCGGCCAGAACGGCGGCGGCTCCGGCGCACAAAACTGGCCGCGCCGGAATTAGCGTTGGACGTGGTGTTGCGAGTCGCATAATGAGTATCTGAGGTGTAACGACCCAATTTACACGAGGTACTCATGGCTTCTTCAGCACTTTCCTGTGAACCAGCGACTACAACAGTACTCCCTCTCGAAGTCCATCCATCCGCACGCGAAACCGTTCTGCCCATCGAACCCATCGTACAACAGGAAGTAGAAAACTTCCTCGAACCACTCGTCTTCGTTTGGGATGAAGATCGGTTTGTCGTTTCTGAAGCTATCCAGAGCTACTTGGCACTATTCAATGCCGATCATTGAACCTCATGCATCTGTCGAACCCCTCAATCAAGGTGACCTGCTTCGAGGTATGAAGCTCTTTCAAACAGGAAAGACATATGCGTTGACCGGATTAACGATCCGGACGCCTCGAACAGAGGCGGGAGATTGATTTCACGCAAAGTGGGAGAGCGCTTCCGATCCAATCGCCGCCGTTATGAATTGTTATCCGACTGTAACGCGACATCGCCGATGCTCATCGATATTGTTCCCGGTACTCGTTGGCCCTTCAAGGCGACCGGTTCTGCGTTCTCTCGCTGGGCATACTCAAGCGTATCGCCACTTCTTCGACTTGAACCCGTAAACTAACCGAATGCCCGCTGCCACACCTGCTACACCCGACGATTCGACGCCGACGCGGGTGCGTTGGAGTTCGCTGTTTCAGAATGCCACGCAGCCGTTGTTCGTGCTGAATCGGCACCGTCGCATTCGCTTTGTGAATCCGGCCTGGGAGCAGTTGACGGGTCGGTTGCGGGCGGAGGTTTGGGGGCGGGCGTGTGCGACATCTGGCCCGACGGAGCCGTTGTTTCGCACGTTGGCCCCGACCCCCGAAGCCGTGGCGGGGCAGGTCTCGAAGGTGCGGCGACCGGTGCCTTCGCACAAAAACGGCCCGCCGTGGTGGGACATCACGTTCGTTCCACTTCAAGGCACGAACGGCACGAATGGCTACTTGGCTACGATACGGGTCGTCGCCACCGAGGTGGGCCAACCGTCGCGGAAGGTGCCTGCGAGTACGGCGCAGATTCGCGAGAAACATGCCGCCCGATTTACCTTCGATCGCTTCCCCAGTACGACGCCCGCAACCGAAAGATTCCACTCGCAGATTCGCCATGCCGCGAGTTGTACGGCTCCCGTTTGGATCGTAGGGGAACCGGGTACGGGCAAAGAAACCGTCGCCCGCACGATCCACTATCAGAGTTCGCACCGCGAACGCGCGTTCGTTGCCGTCGATTGCGGTGGCGTGCAACCGTACCTGTTCGATGCCGTACTCTTCGGCCTCGGTGGCTTGTTCCCGTCGAAATCGATCGGCACAATCCACCTGAAAAACCCTGGGCTTCTGCCGCGCGACTTGCAACAAAAGATCGCCGACGCCGTCCGCGATCCGCACGCTGTGCGCATCGTCTGTAGTTCGGCCAAGTCGGCAGCCGAAGATGTGCGAAGCGGCACGGTGTTGCCAATTTTTCAAACGCAGCTCGCCACGCTCGAACTCCAAATGATCCCGCTACGCGATCGGCTCGACGATCTGCCGCGGCTCCTCGGCGAGGTGAAGATGGCTCCGGAAGCGTGGACCGTGCTGCAAAGTTACGATTGGCCAGGGAACATTCGCGAACTCGAAAGCATCGTCGGCATCGCCGTCGAACGAGCGGGCGACAGTGCGGTAACACCCGCAGATTTACCGCGATTCTTGCGCGAAAAAGCGATGATCGCGGCAAACCCGATGCCGCCCGCATCGACGGCGAAAACGCTCGACGAAGTCCTCGAAGCCGTCGAAAAACGCATGATCGAAGCCGCGTTGAGGAAGGCGAACGGGAACCAGACCGAAGCCGCCGCATCGCTCGGGATCTTCCGCACGCGGCTCGGCCGCCGGCTCGACGCATTGAAAATCTCAACCGGACCGGTTCCGTAAATCTTGTGGGAAGTGCCATCATGCCACGCTCGAAAGCGACGGTCATCGCGTTTGCGGCACTCGGTGCGTTCGCGATGCTGTCGTGCGGCTATTTCGGTTATGGGCTGTACCGCTATTATGGGAAATCGAACGCGGTCGAAGTGAGCGTTGTGGCACCCGAACCCGTACCCACGAAGCCCGAACACGTGCCGATACTTGTACCCGAGCCGGAAGCGGAACCCGACTCGCCGCCGATGGCACCGCTGCCCGCGAAGAACGCGAATGTCAGCGGGCTATCAGTACCGACTGCGATCAAGAACCTCGTCCTTTATCTGCCCTTCGACACCACCGGAAATATCGTCGATACGGTGTCCGGTAAGACCGTCGGCAAGAAGGAAAAGCCCGGCAGCATCACCTGGATCGACGGCCCGCGCGGGAAAGCGGTGCGGCTGACTGCGACCGAAACGCGAAGCACCGTGCCCGCGTTCGTTCTCGACCTGAGCGATCGACTCGATGCCTTCGCCACGAAGCCCAAGCTCGGGTTCACCGTGGCGTTTTGGACGAACCCATCCGACCGCGGCGGCTTGGCATTCAGCCTGAATTCGGAGACGATCACTTCCGTGCCGCGACTGTCGCTGCTCGCGACGAAAGCGAGTTTCCGCATGACCTACGTGCAAGATGTCGGCAAATCGACCGAACAGTTCAGTTGGGGGAAAACGACATCCGACGAGCCGCAATTTCGCCACTTCGCGATGACGCGCGCCGTCACGGGACGCGTGGTGTTGTATCTCGATGGCGAAGAAATCGCGCCACCACCAGGCACGAAGACGGCGGTCAATACCTCACTCGCGGCCAAGTTCAAGCACGTCGGCCTCGGGCGACTGTCCACCAGTGGCTACTCCGTCGACATCGACGAGTTTTGCTTGTTTCAACGGGAATTGACCGCGAAAGAAATTCGCACACTCGCAGGGAAATAGCCGCAAGCGGAGCATCGCCAGATTTCGCCGCCGACGGTTCTCAGAACGCATCGATCCAATACAATCTGCGGTATCGCTCTTATGAGATGCCATCATGCCGATCACGATTCAGTGTCCGAACGCCGCTTGTAATGCGTCTGCGAATGTGGCCGATGCGGTCGCGGGCCGCGGTGTGAAGTGCAAGAAGTGTGGCACGCCATTTAAGGCGGTGGCAACGCTCGATGGCCTGCCATCGGAAACGAAGCGCAGTTCGCCATCGTCGTCGGGCGTGCCATTTGCGACGTTGCCCGCCGAATTCGGGCGCTACCGCGTCGTGTCGCTTCTCGGACAGGGCGGCATGGGGGCGGTGTATCTCGCAGAGGACACGCAACTCGGGCGAAAAGTGGCTTTGAAACTTCCTAGCTTCGATGTTTCCGAGACGAAGCGGCTCGAGCGATTCGTGCGCGAAGCGAAGTCGTCTGCCGGGTTGCAACACCCGAATATCTGCGCCGTATTTGATGCGGGCGTGATCGCCGGGCGGCCGTTCATCAGCATGGCGTACATCAACGGTAAGACGCTCGACGACGAGATCGATCCCGACCGACCGATGGACGCGAAACGTGCGGTCGAGATCGTGCGGAAAATTGCGTTGGCGCTGCAAGACGCACACGAAAACGGCATCGTCCATCGCGACTTGAAACCGGCCAACGTGATGATGACTGCGAAGGGCGAGCCGGTCGTTATGGATTTCGGTTTGGCGAAAAACCTCGGTGAATTCGACGAACGCGAATCGAAATTGACGCAGCAAGGCGCGGTCATGGGGACGCCGAGTTACATGTCTCCGGAGCAAGTTCGCGGCGACATCGAGCAGATCGGTCACGCGACCGATATCTACGCGCTCGGCGTGATGCTGTTCGAGTTGCTAACCGGTCGCACGCCGTACGGCGGCTCGATGGGTTTGGTGCTGGCGCGCATCCTCACCGCACCCGTGCCACCACTCCGCGAGTTCCGTCCCGATGCCGACGTAAGACTTGAAGTGATTTGCCAGCAAGTGATGGCGAAGGACATCGCCGCGCGTCCCTCAAGCATGGCAATTTTCGCCGCGCAACTCGGCGACTATTTGAAGCACGCGGACGCGGTACCAGCAGTTGCGACTCGTTTGCCGGATGCCCCGTTCGGCGACTTGGTCGAAGAGTTAGACGTAGGGGAAGTGCGAACTCGCAAGACGAAGCCACCGCGTTGGCCGACGATCGTCGGCGCGGCAGTGTTGGGCCTTCTTCTCATCGTGGCAGGTATTCTCTTGACGGTGCGAACCAAGTACGGCGACGTCGTCATCGAGTTGAGCGACCCGACCGCGAACGTCGAACTGAAAGTCGATGGCGACCGCATCGATGTTGTCGGGCTGGACAAGCCGCTGACGCTGACCGCCGGGGAGCACGGCCTCACCGTAAGTGGGGTGGATTTCGAGACGGTCACGAAGCAGTTCACGGTGAAAAAAGGCGACAAGCAAGTCGTCAAAGTGACGTTGCAGCCGAAGGCAGTGGTGGCGTTGGAGCTACCCAAAACTGTTCCAACAAAGCAAGCGATTGTCCCATCGTCGCCAGTGATCGTGGATCGGAAACCAAACGGCGTAATCGAGTACCCGAATACGAGTGACGGTTTCACCCCACTCTTCAACGGCAAAGATCTGACCGGGTGGGATGGCCTTCCAAATATGTGGCAGGTGCAAGGCGATGCGATCGTCGGCAAGATGACTGCCGAGTGGAACAAACACACATTTCTATGCAGCACAAAAAGCTACACCGACTTCGAGATCCGCTTCCAGGCCAAGCTACTCAATGGCGTCGGTAACAGCGGGTTTCAGGTTCGCAGCAAGATCATCGTCCCGGCCGATTTTGTCGTGGCCGGTCCCCAAATCGAGATCGACGCCTTCAAATTCGGTGGCATTTACGGCGAACGTACCAGCGGCAAGTTTTTGAAGCAGGTCGATGAGGCAGAAGTGAAGCGCGTGTTCAATCCGAATGCCCTCAACGATTACATCGTCCGGTGCGTCGGAAAGCGAATGACGTTGATCGTGAACGGCACCACCTTCGCCGACGAGGAGTTTTCCGAGATCGACGATTCCGGGATCATTGCCTTTCAGTTGCACGGAAAAATGAAAGTCGAAGAGCTCACGATCAAAAACGCGATGGTGAAAGACCTCTCGAAGAAAGCAGCGAATGCTGCGTTCACCCCGCTCTTCAACGGCAAAGACCTTGCGGGGTGGACGCGGTCCGGAGTGCCGAAGTGGAGTTGGGTGAATGGCCGGTTGCTCGGTTCGCCCGCTCCTGGTGGCGACGCGGGCATACTAATGACCGAAGCCGAATACGACGACTTCGAACTCGAGTTGCAGTATCGCATCGGTGCCGGGGCCGGTAGTGGACTCTTCTTACGCGCCGACGTCAATGGCCCCGTCTCGGGTGCGCAACATATGGAGGTGCAGATCATCGACGACGAGTTTCCACTGTTCGTTAATCAGCCCTCGAAAAATAAAACCGGATCGGTGTTTGCGACGTTCGCGCGCAAGGTCGATCCACCCTTCAAGAAAAACGACTGGAACGCAATGCGCGTCGTTCTGGTCAAGCGGCAAATACAAGTCTGGGTCAACGGCACCCAAACGATCGATGCCGACCTCGACTCGGCACCCGCGCGCGACAACTACACCAAGTTCCCCGGATTGCTACGAACGACGGGTCGCATCGGACTTCAACAGAACCAGAAGAGCGATGTCGAGTTCCGCGAGGTGAAGATCAAGCGACTCTATGGGAAGAAGATATCGGCCGTCGATCCCAAACTGCGCCGAGCCTTTAAAAACGAGGCGGGTGATTGGGCGATCGTCAAAGAGGAATTGGTTCAGCAATCGCGCGATGCGGGCAGTAGCACGCTGATGTTTGGCGACACAGCCTGGACGGATTACGACTTTTCGTGTGAAGTGATGAAAATCAGTGGGCGCGGAGAAACCGGACAGGTCTACCGCGTCTCGAATGAGGGACGGAGTGAATTCATGCTCGGACGCTACGACGGGGCATGGGAATCGGCATTATCGATCGAAGGGACTTCAAACACGCGGTTGCGCGAACGGCGCACCGCGCCCCTAACACTCGGCAAGTGGTACAAAATGGAAGTCCGTTTGCGCGGCAATCACTACCGTGGATTTTTAGATAGTGAACTTGCATTCGACTTCAAAACCAGCAAGAACCCGGAAGGCGGAGTCGGTGTACGGAGTTGGAGAACAGCCGCGAAGTTTCGCAATTTCCGAGTGACTGACCCCGACGGGAAATTGCTATTTGAAGGCATGCCCGAACTCCCCGCCACGACGGTGCCGTGGATTTTCCCGAGCTGAACCGAGCGCGATGTGCGTCTCTCTCACGCATATGCCAGCAGCGCCGTTCGCAGGGCCAGCACATCCGGATACCGGTGTTTCGGTTCGCGACTTAGGGCTTTGTGGATCGTTTCGGCGAGACCAGCAGGGAGGTCGGAGCGGCGTTCGCGGATCGGGATCGGGTCTTCGGTGGCGATCCGGACGAGTTGTGCGGGGATCGCCTTCGGCATGTCGTGCGGGTATTGCTTCGTGAGTAACGAATAGAGCGTGGCGGCGGCGGCGTATTGGTCGGCGGCGGGCTTGGCGTCGCGATAGTGCGTCACCTGTTCGGGGGCCATGTACGCGGGCGTTCCGCCAATGTCGCCTTGCATCGTCAACCCGCTCAGTTGCGACGTTTCGTAGACGCGGGCCAACCCGAAGTCGGCGAGTTTCGCGGTGCGTTTGCCACCGGCGGGGCTGGCAATCAGGATGTTCGCGGGCTTGATATCGCGATGGACGAACCCTTTGGCGTGCGCGTGCGACAGGCCGCCGAGCATCTGGCAGATCAGCCGCACGGCGGTCTTCACATCCAGCGGCCCCCGCTCGTTCAGCACCTTCCGTGCGTCCGGCCCCAGCACCAGTTCCATCACCAGAAAGATCGTCCCGTTCGATTCGCTCACATCGTGATATCCGACGATGTTCGAGTGCTGCAAATCACCGAGGATTTTGCATTCGCGAACGAACCGCTCGACGTGCTTGCGGGTGGTACCGACCGCCGACGCGATCGTTTTGATCGCGACGCCGAGTCCATCGGAGAGCCGCGTCGCACGGTACACGACCCCCATTCCGCCGCGGCCGAGTTCGCCGCTGATCTCGTAGCCTGGCGGCGCAAATTCCTCCGTGGCGTCGTAGACCAGCGTGCGTTGCGGAGTGACAGATCGTTCGTAGTCGACCGTCGCATCCCGATCCGGTTGCGGCAGAGCGAGCGTCGGTTGTTCGAGTACTGTCGGAAGTACGACCGACACTTTGAACGTGGTATGCCCCGCCGAAATCTCGTCGCCGTCCACGATGTCGGCGGTCTCGATGCGTGCGCCATTCACGGAGGTTCCGTTGCGGCTCTTGAGGTCGAGAACGCGACAGCGTGGCGGGTTGATTTCGACGACGAACTGACGCCGCGAAAAGTACGGATCGTCGAACGATAGCTGCAAGTGCGCATCGTCGACTCGCCCAACGAGGAACGTATCGTGCCCATCGAAGGTAAACTCCCGGCCCTGGTGCGGCCCCGCCGTCACGGTCAGTTTGAGTTCCACACGCCCCTCCCGCCACGAGATTGCAAAATGTAGTGCTAGCGATTTTATATCGGCGACAGGCGAATTCGGTTACGTTTGGACATTTGACTTCCGTTCGAAGAACGGTCACAATAAAAATATGTAACTGGGACACCACTCCCGTTGTCAGACTGTTCATTCAGGATAGATAGACTCTATTACAGAATAAATGGAACCAGTTCTGTCTAGATAATAACGAGTTCGGTAGCGGAGGGCGGCCCGGATGCACGAGAAACAGTACAAACTTCAGGCCGACGAGATTCGCCCGCTGGTGTCTGACCGGGGCGGTTGCTATGCCACCGACCACATTACCGTCGATGGACGCCGAGTGGGATACATGTACCGAGAGCACCCCGACGAAGCCTGGGACAGTGGCTGGCGTTTCTTCTCAGGGGCCGAGTCCGACGAGTATGCCAACGACCCGGCGAATGTGGCCATTTACGATGTCAACACGATCGCCAACTACGACCCGGAGATCATCCCGTTGCTCGACGCCCCATGCGGATCCGCATTCGCAAGGGATAAACGGTCGGGGCGGTTTGTTAGCGAAGAACTGTCTCAAGAGTAAGACGCCGAACGAAGCACTGTAGCGGACCGGCGTCCTCAGTCGTTGTAAGCAGAGGACGGATCGTGCGACGAAATCGTGGACATGCCATCAGCCGGTTCTTCGAGGACTTGTCCGCCGGCGACCCGGTCGCCCTCGGGTTGGTGGCCTTGCTGGCGGTGATCTGCATCGGGGTGGGGCTGTTCGTCCTCAAGGTCCGCCGGGATCTCCGACGTGAGGACGAGGCGAAGGCCCGTAAGTACGGTCGCAAACCGTAGTAGCGAGCATACTGCACGATGTCGCAATGGACCTGGAATGATGCCTGGATTCTCACGGCCACGTCGCTCGTTCACAAAAGGGGCGGCGCGACGCACAATTAGCCGCGACGCACAATTAGCCGCGACGCGGAGTCTTCGTAGCGGAGCGCGTGGACTTCACCATTATCGGTGAAGCGTGACGTCCACGCGCTCCGCTTCGCAAAGCCTTCGCGTCGCGGCTAATTGGAAATCATTCGATAACATCAACTTCAGATCGCAATCGCTTCCCGTTGGGATGACATCGCTATGGCCGTACCGAATTCGCCGCCGTCTCGGTTGACGTCGATCGATGCGTATCGCGGGTTTGTGATGCTGCTCATGATGGCGGAGGTGTTGCATCTGGCGCGGATGGCGAAGGCGTTCCCCGAGAGTGCGTTCTGGAAGTTTCTCGCGTTCCATCAAGATCACGTCGAATGGCGCGGGTGTTCGCTTCACGATCTCATTCAGCCGTCGTTTACGTTCCTAGTTGGCGTGGCATTGCCGTTCTCGTTGGCGAACCGACTGGCACGCGGGCAGTCGCAGACGCGGATGATGCTCCATGCGGGGCTGCGTGCGTCGATACTGGTTCTGCTCGGCATCTTCCTGCGTTCGGTTGGCAAATCGCAGACGAATTTCACCTTCGACGACACGCTCACCCAGATCGGCCTCGGCTACGGCTTCTTGTTCGCAATCGCATTGGCGAAGCCTCTCGTACGGTATCTGTCGCTCGCGATTATCCTCGTCGGGTACTGGGCGCTGTTCGCGGCATACCCTGCGCCGCCAGACGATTTCGATTTTCCGGCCGTCGGCGTGCCGCTTGGCTGGGAGCATCACCCGTCGGGTTTCGGGAAGCACTGGGACAAAAACAGCAACCCCGCGTGGGCGTTCGACGTGCGGTTTATGAATGCGTTTCCGCGCGAGAAACCGTTCGCGTTCAGTGGCGGCGGGTACAGCACGATCAGCTTTATACCGACGTTGGCAACGATGATTCTCGGCTTGTTTGCGGGCACGTGGCTCAAGGATGGCAAAGCCGACTGGCCGACGGTGGGGCGGTTCGCGGTCGTCGGGTTGGGCTGCCTGTTGACGGGGTACTTGCTCGATCGCTTCGGAATTTGCCCGAACGTGAAGCGCATCTGGACGCCGAGTTGGGTGCTGTTCAGCGGCGGCTGGTGCTTCCTGATCCTCGCGATATTCATCGCCACGACCGACGCCATCGGTTACTCCGGTTGGTCGTATCCGCTGCGCGTGATCGGCGCGAATTCGATCGTCGCCTATTGCGGCTCGCACCTCGTCGAGAGCTTCTTAACCGGCTCGTTCAAAACGCACTTCGGCAAAGAGATCTTCACGATTTTCGGTGCCGCCTACGAACCGCTCGCAATGGGCGGAATCGTCCTCACCACCTATTGGCTCGTGTTGTGGTGGATGTACCGTAACCGCCTCTTCGTGCGGATTTAGCGGTAAAACCTTCGGGCTAACCTGAGTAACAAATGTACCAACTGACAGATGCGGATTGGGTTTGGAGTCGGGCATGTGGTGAAGCCTCCTCGCGCTTTCTCGGAGGGGACCGCGCGCTAAACGACTTGTTAATCGCACACGGTTACATCATGAATGGCGGAGTGCTCCACGCCGTCGAGTGCCTTACGCCAAAGGTGCTTTCCGATGCCATGTCCGGATACCGCTACTACGGACTCGATGTGATAGTTTCGCTGTTAATACGTGCAAGATTGATTCTGGAAACCGATGAGGATCTGGGATCCCATGAAAGTCCGTTGGGTCGTAGTTACATGAGCATCGTTCAGTCAGACACTTGGCTTATTCAGCGTTTCAAGGCACACTTGGCGTTAAACCCTTCCGAGTACGCGCCTGTATTACCAACCGATAGGGTTTAAGTTAAACATGCGATAACCGGCATGGTAGATAGCCAGGTCGCAGTTTTGCCAAAAAAGGACCGCCGAACTTTGATTCCGACGTGGTTTCAGACGATCGAAATCGGACGTAAGTCCTTATCGAGCCAGTATGGTTCCGAAATTCGAGAATGAGTCCAGGAAGGGGTGGGTGGGTAAGTGGTGGAGTCATTCTGCGACCCAATATCGCCGCAATTTGAACCGTGCCGTCAGATTTTGCGAAGCCCATGAAGTCGCCAAACTTTTGCGATCCGGTTCAAGATGGGCAAATTGTTCGGACGATAACGAGAGTAGCGATTAGTCTGCCTGCTCCCTCGTTATTCGGGTTTGCTATGGTAACACGGGTTCGAGCTCGCGCGATTCGACGCCTTTTCGCCGTTGCGGTCGTATGCGGAATTGGCTCGGGTTGCTCGCGGCATCACTTTCGCGAACGCGCCGACAAAGACGTTGCGGGCGTACTGACGCAGAAGAACGTCTTCCCCGATTGGAAGATCGAAGATTGGCACGTGTACCCCGATAGCCGGGCGCGGTTCAGCGACCCGGCGGGTTGCGGCGGTCCGGACCATCCGTTGTTCCCGCCCGACGATTACGCCGCGTCGATCCTGTCGCCCAACCCGCAGAAGCCGAAGAAAAAGTACGGCGTGGGGTTGCACGAAGGCAAAGAATATCTGAACGTCATCGCGGGCTGGGACACCGCAAATCGCGGCGAAGATCTCGGCAACGGCGCAGGTGAGATTCGCCAAGCGGGTGCGACCGAACCGGCGAAGCCCGAAGTCGCGGCGGCAGCGTACGGCGGGGCTGCGTCGAGTTTCCAGAAGGCGTTTGAATCGACCGAAAAGCCGTTCCGACTCCGGCTCGATCAGACCGTCGAACTCGCGTTGTTCAACAGTCGCGAATTCCAGGATCGTCGCGAAGATCTGTACCTCGCTGCGCTGCCCGTGACGACCGAGCGATTCAGTTTCGCGGCACAAGCGATGGCGGCGGAGAACGTCGTCCGCGAAGTGACGGGCCGCGAGCGGGTCGATGGGCCGGGCAATCGCTGGCGGATCGGCACCGATGCCACGATCTCGAAACTGTTCCCCACGGGGGCAACGTTGTTGTTCCGCTTCGCGAATCAGATCGTGCTCGATCTCACCAGTTCGCGACCGGATATTGCCATCTCGAACTTATCGTTGACGGCGCTGCAACCGCTGTTGCGCGGCGGCGGTTTCGCGGTCACGCTCGAAGCGCTGACGCAGGCCGAACGGACGCTGTTGTATGCGATTCGCTCGTACGCACGGTTCCGCAAAGTCTTCTACGTGGTGATCGCGGGTAACGGCGACTACACGAACAACCCGTACGGTTTGCAGGGCCTCGCCGCGAACTTGGGCCGTGCCATCGGCAGCAACCTCACGGCACCGACGGCGGGGTATTTACCGACCGTATTGCGGAACGGCACGCTCGCCAACGAACGCAAGAACCTCGCCGCTCTCGAACAGATTCTGAAGCTATACCGCAACTTGAAAGAAGGCGGCATCGTCTCCGACTTGCAAGTCGTTCGCGTCGAACTTCAGTTCCTGCAAAGCCAGTCGCGATTGCTCGAAGGGAACCGCCTGTACCTCGACTTGCTCGATGTTTTCAAGCTGCAACTCGGCGTGCCGACGAACCTGCCGCTCGAACTCGACGACGGCCCGCTACGACCGATGCGCAAGCAACTCATTCGCTACGAAGCCGTGTACGATCAACTTCGCGACCTGCAAGCCGCGGCGGGTAAGTACGATCCGAAAGAGGCGATTCCGGCCTACCGCGAACGCTGGAAACAACTTCTCACCGATTCCTCACTGGTCCGGGGCAAGCCGTTCGCGCAAGATTACACGAAACGAATGGCCGAGTTGAGCAAACTGTCGCCCGAGGAACTCGCGAAGCAGATCGTTGCGCTGCAAGCCCAACGGTTGAAGTTGCTCGACGTGCAGGCGGATCGACTCGCGGCGGGTAAGCCGGAACCGGAGAGTGAAGATCGCGATATTGCTACCGTCGAAGATGCGATTGCGTTTGCGAAACACGAACAGAGCTTGCGAACGTACGAGTCTCGCCCGTGGTTGCGACTGATTCCCGACAAGCAAGCGGCCGAGCGTGCCAACCTGTATCGGGAGGCATTCGATGCCGGAATGCTCGTTGCTTTGAAGGCTCGGAATCAGCGGTTGAACGAGATTCGCGGCGAGTGGCCGTTGCTCCCGGAACTGACCGTCGAAGGTGCGGACCTCTTGCAGGTTCCGCTCGACGACGCCTCTTCGCGGGTCGCGCAGACGGCACTGACGAACCGGTTAGACCTGATGAACGCACGAGCGCAGGTGGTCGACTCGTATCGGCAGTTGGCGGTGCGAGCGAATGCCTTGCAGGGTGTACTGAACGTCCAGTACGATTTGAACACGGCGACGCCGGCGACGGACAACGAGGCGTTCGCGTTCGCCGGTAGCCGGACCCGACATGCGTTGACGATCCGCGGCGAACCGCCGTTCGTGCGCCGGGTCGAGCGAAACAACTATCGCGCCGCGCTGATTTCGTTCCAACGACAGCGCCGCACGCTGATGGCATTCGAGGATAACATCCTCAACGATTGCCGTTCTGGGCTTCGTCAGTTGCGGTCGCTCGCGGAGACGTATAAAGTACAGCAGAAGACCGTCGAACTCGCCTATGCTCAGGTGGACAACGCGCGATCGACGTTGCTGGCCCCGCCCGACCCGCAGGCCCGCGACACCGCCGGTAACCCCGCCGCCTTGACCGAGCAATTGCTCCAGGCACAGAGCCAGTTGCTTCAAGCGGAAAATGCGTTGTACACGCTCTGGATCAACTACTTAAACGCCCGGATGAATTTGTACCTCGATCTCGAACTCCTCCCACTCGACGCACGAGGGATATGGACCGATGACACCAGCCGAACCGACCTCTCCCCTAGAACAGTCCCCATCGCACCGTGACGCGAAACGCGCCAACGTTCCACCGGTTCGTCGCCGACGTTGGTTGCGACGCGCTGGCGGCTTGGCGCTCTTCGGGGGCCTCGGCTTCGTCGCCTGGTCGTACTTCGCACCGAATTTCCAGTCGGCAAAGCGTTCGGAAATCCTACTGCACAAGGTGAAAGCCGAGCTTCTGCCGATCGCGGTGGTCGAAAAGGGCACGCTCGAATCGGCCGAAAACCGCGACGTCATTTGCAAAGTGAAGGCCGGGTCGAAGGGTACATTTTCCAGCACGATCAAGTGGGTGATCGACGACGGCACGATGGTCTTGAAGGGGCAACTGCTCCTCGAACTCGACGATTCGGCACTTCAGGAAAACTTCAAACAACAATCGATCGTCGTCGAGAAAGCCCACGCCGAGTGGGTGAAAGCCGACGAAGATCTCACGATCACGAACAAGCAAAACGAGTCCGACATCGCACTCGCCGTGGCCGCGTTGAAAGTCTCCGATTTGGACCTCGACAAGTTTACCGGCTACCGCATGGAAGAGGCACTCAACCCGTTCGGGGCGATTCTCGGCGCGCCGGCCACACTCGCCGAACGCGGCGAATACCGCCAGCGTCTCGACGATGTTTCCGGACGATTGAAGCAATCCGAATCCGACCTCGAAGCCTACCGCGAACGATCCGCCTGGGCCGAACGCTCGGTGAAACTCGGCTACCTCACGCCCAGCCAATCGAAAGTCGAACAAACGAAGCTGAGCGGGGCCAACGACACGCTCGGGAAGCTCCAGAAGGAAAAGTACATCCTCGAAACCTTCATTCGCGAGAAGGAGTTTACCGACCTGCGCTCGAAGGCCGAAGTCGCGCGCATCGGGTCCGATAAAGCGACCCGACAGGCGCGATCGAAAGAGATCCAAGCCGAGTCCGAACGCAAGACGAAGCTGTCGATTTTCCAACGCGAACAAGAACGCCTCAACGACACCGAAGATCAAATCGCCGAGTGCAAAATCTACTCGCCGCAAGATGGAATGGTCGTGTACATCAAGCCCGAATCGAGCCGCTTCGGCGGCAACCAACAAGGGCTGATCGCGCAAGGCGAACAGGTCAAGGAAGGTCAAAAGATGATGCGCATCCCGGACCTTCGCCGGATGCAAGTCAACACGCGGGTTCACGAAGCGCTCGTCTCGCGGATTCGCGGCGACGAGCGGATTTCGACCGGGATCTACGAATCGTTGCGAGCCGGAATGCTGACGAACATCCACCCGTTCGCTCGCCTGATGAGCCAATCGGAACACTCGCTGTCAGTCGTTCGCGAAAGCGTCCGCGACAAAGAGTATCGCATCGCCAGCCAGGGCCAACGCGCCACCGTGCGAGTCGATGCGTACCCGGATCGCGTCTTCAGCGGCCGCGTCCGCAGCGTCGCTGCCGTCGCCAGCCAAGCCGACTTTTTCTCCAGCGATGTCAAGGTGTATCAGACGCTCGTTCTCATCGAGGAATCGGTCGAGGGGCTGAAGCCCGACATGAACTCCGAAGTGACGATCCACGTCGAAGACGCGACCGAATCGGTACTCGCAGTACCGCTTCAAGCGGTCATCGGCGGCGCGGAAGCGGGACCGAGTCGCAAGGTTTTCGTCGCCACCGCAACGGGACACGAAGAGCGCGTCGTCGTCCTCGGTAAGTTCAACGACAAGATGATCGAAGTCGTGCGAGGCTTAACCGAAGGCGACGAAGTCGTGCTGAACCCTCGCGTGCTCCTCGGCGAGAACAAGACGAAAACCCGCGACGACACCAGCAACGGTAAGCCATCACCCACCGACGGCGGCGAGAAAAAGGGCGGCAAAAAGGGCGGCGGCGCGAAGGGCAAAGCCCCGCTGGCGTAGGGATTTCGATTCGCGCCGGAACCAAGTTTCGGCGTCGCTTCGGTAACGGCTCCCGCAATCGTGAACGACTGCGAACCGTGCCTGCCAAAGATCTCGAATCCGATCCACCTCGTGCAACTCGCGAGAATCCGCTTGAATTACTGTTGTAATCTGTGTAGACTTGTTTGTAATGCAAACAGGTTTAGTACGAATACAACGAGCCAGTCATGTTCGATACATCAGTGGTAGATGGACTTCCGACTGCAAATCAGATGCGAAAGCTCCACGATGCGAGACGGGCAGCATGGCAAGCTCGGCGGATGCGCGAGGCGTCGCGAGCCACGATCACGGGCAACATCGCCATGGGCATCGGCGTGTTGGGCACAGCGCTGGCGTACGTGCATTCCGGTCGATCGATTGCTTCCTCTCCCTACGCGATGTTCGGCTTACTCGCCGGATACTTACTCTACTTTTTCCTGACGTTCTTATGGTGGAAACGACAGCGCGATCGCTGCGTCGTGACGGTCTTTGCTCGATGCGAAGAGCAATCGAACCGAACGGTAGCACTGCCTTGGAAAATGACTGTCGTCGTACTCGTTTGTTATTCCGTTTTGTTCGCAGGTATGGTCGGCAAGATCTTCCCATTTCCGATCGTGTCGTTAACCGCAATCATGGAAAATCTTTCGTTGTGCTGTCTGGCTTTAACAGTCTTCTATTTCGTAGTTCGCTTCGTGGCATTCCAGTTCTGGGAAGATTTACTTTTCGCCGCGTCCGTGTTACTCGCCTACACTCCGTTTTTTTTGAGCAACTGGGAATACACTCCGCTCTGTTTTCTATCGTTGTTTTTCGTCCTCCTCGGAACGGCCTCCTTGCAAACTCGTTGGACGACCTGGACTCAAGCGATTGCCACCGTGGGGTATGAGCAAGACGATGGGGAGGCGTCGGCATGATAGAACCGATTCTCCTCGATCCGATGATTCACGAAACGGCGCGATTGGCGATTGTCTCTGTGCTCAGCGAATGTGGGTCGGCTAGTTTCAACTTCGTTCTCGGGACGACCGGCTTGACGCGAGGAAACCTGTCGTCGCACGCAGCCAAACTGGTGGCCGCCGGGTATGTGAGCGAGAGTAAGCGTATCGTCGATCGCAAACTGCTGACCGAATATCGCCTGACCGATTCCGGACGGAAAGCCTACGACAACTACCGAGCCGAGTGGACGCGGTTGACAGCGGGCAAAAGACTGAAAAAATAAGCCGCACAGCCCGAAACCCATTTCGTGCCTACTTTCGTTTCGGTTTGGCGAAGCGCGTCTTGGCCCACTTCGCTTTCGGCTTCGACAGCGGTGGCACGGGTTCGCGGGTATAGTCGATGGTGGCGTCGTAGGCGGCGCGTTCGTAGGCGGTCGTCAGCACGCTTTGCAAATCGAGTGGCGCATCGGCATCGGGAGCGCGTAATGGGATGCCGATGGTGGGCAATTGTTGTTCGAGTTGGATCGGCCAGATGCGACCCTTCGGTCGCAGTTCGACGGGCGAGACGTGTACGTAATAATCGTGCGGCTCGAGCCGATTCTGCACGAACGCATCGAGCGATGTGGTGCCGCGAAGGAGGTCGATCTCGACCCAATGAATCGACGACCGCATGATTTCCAAGCGTTTCTCGACGAAGCTCTTCCGACCCGCCGACCCCGGAATCTTGTTGCTGGGGCTGATCACTTCGATGACGGTCACGATGTTCCGCGTGTTTGCGTCGATTATTTCGACCCGCGCCTCGCGTATTTCTTCATCCATCAATGTGATCAACACGACCGGATCGGCAATCGCCACGCTGCCATCGGTTCGGGTGCCGTACTCGCCTGTATCCCGAATTTTTACATCGGGGACGTACAAGGTTAAACCGGGATCGTCCGCCTCGGGTAAGTAAGTTCGTTCCTCGACGCGAGCCACGTAACCGGGACGGATGCGCTGATTCAGTTGTTCGCGAATGACCGAAATCAATTCGTGATGAACATCCGGCCAAAGCGCCGGATGCTCGAGATACGGGTCCATTCCAGGAAACGGCGACGGCATATACAACTCCAGGATTGACAAACAAATACCATCATCCGGCAAGCTCACCCCGGTTTTCGCAGGCGTGCCCAGTAGCTGCCGTCGCCGGGTTGTCCGGGGATCGAGTGGTGTTCGGCTTCGAGCGTCAAATCGCGGATGCCGCGGCGCACGGCGTTCACGACGCCGCTGTTTTCGTCGGGTTCGATACTGCACGTCGAATAGACGATCGTGCCACCGGGCTTCACGCGATCGATCGCCTGGAATAATAGCTTCGTTTGCAGCCGAATCAGGTGCGGGAGTTCCTCCGGGCGGAGTCGCCAACGCACTTCGGGTCGGCGTCCGAGTACGCCGGTGTTGCTGCACGGCACATCGACGAGTGCAGCGTGGAACGGCCCTTCCGGTAGCTCGCCATTCTCGGGGATCAGGTGCGTTTCCACGTTGGTGGCACCGAGTCGCGCACAAAGGGCCGTTACCATTTCGAGCCGCTTAGCGTCGATGTCGCAGGCGACGATCGTGCCGCGATTCTGCATCAATTCCGAAAGGTGCGTCGTCTTGCCACCGGGTGCGGAGCAAAGGTCGAGCACGCGCATCCCCGGCGATACGTTCATTGCCGTGGCCACCGCCATTGCGGAAATATCTTGCACGGTAAAGTCGCCGACGTCGTAGCCGGGAAGATCGCGAACCGAGGCATTATCGAGGAGCTTCAGAGATTGCGGGTGCTCGCCGGGTTCGGCGTCGATGGTGGCGGCGGCGAGGCGGAGCCGATACGATTCGCGGTCGCACTTCCGCTTGTTGATCCGCAGCCAGAGCGGGGGCGGCGCGTTGAACCAGAACCCGAGCCGCACGCAGGCCGCTTCGTCGCGGAGTTCGAGCCAGTGTTCCGCAAGCCAGCGCGGCCAGGAAAATGCCGCCGACAAATACTCGGCGAAGTTCTCCTCGGGGTTCGGCAACACGTCGCGATTGAGCTTGCGGTACGATGGCCCCGCTTTGCCTTGCTCGAACGGCACCGTGTTCATCCAGCCGTAATCGACGAATTCATCGGTCACGAGTTCGCTGACGCGGCGCAACACGCCGTTCAAAAAACCCTTGGCTTTCGCGTTGCCGATGTAGGTGGCGAGTTCGACCGATTCGTGAACGGCGGCGTGTTTCGGCACGTGCGTCAGGAACACCAACTGAAACGCACCGAGTTGGAGGATGTCCCACAATCGCGGTTCGACGGCGTGCGGCGGGCGGGTCACGAACGGCGTCAGGATCGCATCGAGCGTGGCCTTGCGGCGAACGACGCCCATCACCAGTTGCGTGACGAAGCGACGATCTTGCGGAATGAGCTTCGTTTTCGAGAGCTGATCGTCGACGAGTTCGGAGGCATAATGCTTGCGAGCACGAGCGAGGTCCAGCACATCCGCAGCAACTTGTCGGGCAGTGGTCATAGTTTCTTACCGTCGGCATTTTCGATGTTGTGTGGTTCGTCGGTGATCTTGGCCTTCACTTCTACATCTAATTCTGGCCGAGGGATGTCATTCGCGATGCTGTCCAAGATCGCTTTCGCGACGGAGATTCGCAGGTGAATCGGCAGAGACAAAATCGGTGTCAGGTCGAAGCGGGGTATCATGTTGCCTCCTAAAATTATGCATTCAGTCTGTTCTGCACATCATTGAAAATGACACATTACCAGCGAACCATCGTGAATCTCCACGCAGTGGTTCGAACATCGGGACGCCCACCTGGCACTTGCTTTCTTATGTAGCCGGCCTCTATGAGGCCGGTGGGGGGTCACAGAACCCTTGCTTGCTGGTCAAACGAGCATAACAGATCCTATCACGCCGCCGGTTCGGGGCTGAAGTGGTAGCCGTCCTGAATGGGGTAGCCGCGTAGGAATTCGGAGGTCGTCATTCGCTTCTTGCCGGCCGGTTGCAGTGCGAGAATCTCCAGCACGCTGCGTTCTAGTCCGCACAGCACGAAGAACGATTTCGGGAACTTGTCGTCGGTGAATATCGTTCCCGGTGGCGCGTCCGGAATGGATCGCATCGGGAACGGCACCGTGTCGCAGATCATGACGCGCATCGGCTCTTTGCCGCGTCGGTGGAAGAAGGTGTATGCCGTCGGCCACGGTTGCATCGCGCGAATGTGGCACGCGACTTCGTCGGCGGATTTCGTCCAGTCGATCGCGCCCATTTCCTTCGTCAGTTTCGGCGCTTTTGAAACGAGTGTGGCATCTTGTGCCGTACCCACTACGGGGCCGAGTTTCAGTTGTTGCACCACGTTCAAACACAACTTTGCGCCGAGTGGCGCGAGTCGCGTTTCGAGTTCGCCTGCGGTTTCGTGCGGTTGAATTTTCAGCGATTCTTGCGCGAGCATCGCACCGGAATCGAGGCCCGGCGCGATGCGGATAATCGTCGCGCCAGATTGCGTTTCGCCCTTCCAAATGGCGTATGCCACGGGGGCCGCGCCGCGATATTTCGGCAACAGCGACGCATGAACGTTAATCATGCCGAGCGGCGGCGCGGCAATCGCATCGGGCTTCAGGATCTGGCCGTAGGCCGCGACCACGACGAGATCGGGCGCGAGTGCCTGAAGTTCGGCGAGGCCCTCCGGCGAGTTGATGTTCGCAGGCTGAATGACGGGGATGCCGTGCGCGGCCGCGATGGTCGCCATGCCCTCGCCGACTTGCCGCGACGCGCCGGTGCGCCGACCCGTCTCGCGGTCCGGCTGCGTGACGAGGCCGACCACATTTTCGCCGGCGGCAATCAGCGTCGCAAACGTCGGCTCCGCGAACGTGCCGGTGCCCATCATGACGATCTTCATACGCTGGAATCCTCGAACTTAGAGGCGGGCTTCGAGGTCGGCGGGGAGCAGGCCTTTTTTCTTGTCGTCGTCGAAGTCGGCGATGAAATCTTCGATGTACCGCTTCGAACTCACCTTCGCGAGTAGGCCCATTTTGTCGATGAACACGATGCCGTGCAGGTGGTCGATTTCGTGCTGCCAGATGCGGGCGGATAGCCCGGAGCAGATCATTTCCTCGAGTTGGCCGTCGAGCGAGTAATACTGCACCTTGACCGTTTTCGCGCGGCGAATGTCCTGGTACAACCCTGGGAAACTCAGGCAGCCTTCGCGGTCTTTGTCGATGCCTTTTTGCTCGACGATCACCGGGTTGATCGCCACGAGTTCCATTTCCTTCGCGGCGGCCTTTCCGGCAAAATTGATCACAATCATCTGGTAATCGAGGGCGACTTGCGGCGCAGCCAACCCGAGGCCCTCGTGCCGGTACATCAGTTCCAGCATCTGCCCCGCCGTCAGTTGCACGTCTTTATCGATGCTCGTAACGGGCTTGCACTTCGTGCGCAACGCGGGGTGAGGATAGTTCACAATCTTCATCTGCACTTCCGGCGGAATGTTCGCGGACCCAGGTTGGATGATTATAGCGGAAGGCGAGCGAAATTCGTGGCATGCGCCTACCGCGCGATGTCACACTATAGGTCCGCCGCTACCCTGCTGTTGGAGTAACCGATGAAACGTCTGCTGACCTGTGCATGGATTTTGGCCATTGCCTGGCCGGTTCTGTCCGACGACAAACTCATCCCCGTTGCAGGTGTCGAAGGGCAACCGCTCGCGGCGAATGCGGAGCGAGTGATGAAGTCGATGGACTTTCTCGGGCGGCCGTTCGCGGCCGATTTCGCGAAGTCTTTGCAAGCCGCCATCGACGAGCCGAACCCCGTGGCGGTGCAAAAAATCCTCGACGAAGCCGTGACGTTCGCGGTGAACATCAACCCGGAATCGCGCGTGAAAGTCGCTCGCGGACCGGCCGATGGTAAGTTGCAACAAAGCGGCTACACGCCGGTCATCGTGAAAGTGACGAACGAGGCAGCGATCGAGAAGAAGCTGACGATCGGCACTCCGCAGGCAGGGCCGGTCTACTCCGGGCAGGGCCGCAACGACAAAGACCCCAAGGCCGACCCGAACGCGATCAAGCGCTTCGCCCAACTCGAGATGTACACCACGCCGCCGATGACGGCGCAACTCAGCGGGTTGACGGTCGAATACGCCATCGCGCTCCTGTATTCCAGCGAAGCGGGCAAACGAGAGATCACGGTCGCGTTCGATGTGGGGCAGGGCACGCAAGACCTCGGCTTCCGCGGCGAAGTACCGGTGCTGTTCGACATCAAGCCCGCGATTCCGGTGAAGTTGAAAGTGCTCGATTTCGACGGCAAACCGACCGTGGGCCGCTTCACGCGATGTGCCTGCCGATCAGCAACTGCACGAGGTCCGCTTCGATGTCGCCCTCGAACGCAGTTCGTGGGTGGCGCTGCGGACGTTCCCGCAAATGCACACGAACCCCGTGTTCGTGAAAGTCGACGGCAAACCGATTCGCGCCTCGAAGGCGAGCGCGAAGTGGTGCCTGGGTACGATCGATCAATTGTGGAAAGTGCGAATGAAAGACATCAAGCTCGAAGAACGCGCCGACGCGGAAAAGGCTTTCGACAAAGCCCGCGCGATCTACCGTCAAATCGCCGCAGAATCCGACTGAGAAGGAGCATTTGCCGCACGGCAGATCGCCGCGAACAGGTCGTCGAGTTGGCGGTCGAACACCGTGCGGAGGTCGAAGAGCACGCAGCCGTCTTGGACGCGGCCGACGACGGCGGGGGTCGATGTGCGTAGCCGTGTGGCCATCGCGCTTTCCGAGTGATGGTGGGCTGTCACTGCCACCACGACCGTCGGCAGGGATTCGTCGGGTAACGAGCCGCCACCGACGTAGGCGATGTCATCGCGTACTTCCACCGCTGACAACGCGGTGACACTCCGCAGCCGTTCGGCGAACGCTTCGGCGCGCGTTCGCAGTTCGTGAAGTGGCATCGTCAGCATTCGCAGCGTGGGAATCTCTCGCAGTGCGGCCATGGGGTCGCGATAGAGCCGCAGTGTCGCTTCGAGTGCCGCGAGGGTCATTTTGTCGAGGCGGAGCGCGCGCATCATCGGGTCGCGTTCGATGCGCTCGATCCAGGTCTTTTTGCCCGCGATGACGCCGACCTGCGGGCCGCCGAGCAGCTTGTCGCCGCTGAACAATGCCACGTCGGCACCGGCGCGAATGCCTTCCGTAATCGGCGGCTCGCCATCCAGCCCGTACTTCGCAAAATCGACGACCGCCCCGCTACCCACATCGTCGATCACGGGGATATTCTGCTTGCGACCCAGTTCGACGAGCGCCTCGATGCCGACGGTTTTCGTAAAGCCCCGCACGCGAAAGTTACTCGTGTGAATCCGCATGATCGCGCCGGTATTCGGGCCAATCGCGGCGGCGTAGTCGCCGATGCGGGTGATGTTCGTCGTGCCGACTTCGCGGAGTGACGCCCCACTGACAGTCATAATATCCGGGATGCGGAAACTCCCGCCGATCTCGATCAGTTGCCCCCTTGAGACGATGACTTCTTTGCCCATCGCCAACGTACGCAGCACGATCACCGTTGCGGCCGCGCAATTGTTGACGCACGTCGCGGACTCCGCACCGGTGATTCGGCACAAGCCTTCGCGCACGTTATCTTGTCGCGACGATCGCTTCCCCGTGCCGAGATCGAGTTCGAGATTGAGGTAACCTCGCGCCGCTTCGTACGCCGCGAGCGCTGCCGATTCCGCCATCGGCGAGCGACCGAGATTCGTGTGCAGCACGATGCCCGTCGCGTTGATGACGCTGCGAATCGTCGAGCGATTGTCTTCGGCCAATCGTGCAATCGCACGCGAAACGAGAGCATCGACATCGTTCGCGATCGTTTCGCCGGCGACGATTCTTTGGCGTAGTGCCTCGATTTCCGCTCGCACGGCAGTCGCAATTGCGTCGTGGGCAAAGTCGCCACGCACTGCAACGAGCTGCGGATGTTCGAGCACGATGGCAACGGCGGGGAGTAGCCGGTAAGGATTTTCGTTCATGTCACGATGCCGCCACGGTGCCGACGAAGCGACGCAAGAACCGCATACTGGCATCGACATCGGCGCGGCGATTGTCGCCGGTTTCGCGCTCGATGCACAGGTAGCCGCGATAGTCGATCGACTCGAGCGTCGCCAAATACGCGATCCATTCGATGTCCCCGTCACCGACCGGCACCTCAATTGGCACGCCGCTCGTACTCGCTTTTCTCGCATCTCGCGCGTGACTATGAATGATCTTCCCGCGGAGTGCCAACAGGCTTTCGAGCGGGTCGAAGCCGTTCATGAGGAAGTTCGCCGGATCGAAGTTGATGCACAAACTCGCGGTGTCGTAACCGTTCAGATATTCGAGCAACGTGCTGCCCGAATCGAGGCCGCCATCGAGTGCGACGAGCGTTCCCGAACGGTCGCCGAACCGCGCGAGTGCGGAAAGCGCATCGCGCATGTGCAAGGCCCGCGCGGCGAGTGGATCGGTCGGCACTTTGGGGCAAGGCACCACCACTTTCCGCGCGCCGAGGTCGTACGCGAGTTGCATCACGGCTCGAATCGATTCGATTCGCGGTTGCAAATCTTCGGGGCTATCGAGGCCGCGGCGGAGCGGGCAACCGAGCGCGGTGAGTTCGAGGTTGAACGACCGCAGCAAGTTGCGAAACTCGCGGCGTCCGGTTTCGCCCAAGCGATCCGGCGCGACGTCGCCGACGCCGTTGAGTTGCACGCCCTCGGCACCGATTTCCGATGCGTGCGCGATCGCCTGCCGGAGCGGCAGCCCCAACGATTCCAGTACGATTCCGAGTTTCAATCGCTTCATGGCACTTTCGCGTTATTCGAGAATCGGAACGGCCACCCGCGCACCCAACAACTCGCTGAACGGCCGCACGAGTTTGCGGAAGTCGGCCGTCGGCAGATGCACCGTATCCCAGCGTTCGCTTCGCCGTCGCATTCGTTCTCGGTACGCACGCACCTCGATGCCGCGCATCAGATAATACGCATCGCGAAAGACGAAAAGGTCGGGCGTGTCGTCGGGCAACGCATACGGCGGCATGATCTGATAGACGAACGCCAGGACGCCGCGATACCCGGTGCCCAAGACTTCGGACCAACGAATCAGGCCGTCGATGTCTTCGCGTTCGGCCCAGTTCTGCCAGACTTTTCGCGGCTTGGCGATCGCACCACCGGGGAAGCGTCGCCCTTTGACATCGACGACGAGCCGGGCATCGTGCGGGCCGACGATGATGAAGTCGAGGCTCTTGACGTCGGTATCGCCGAGCATCGTTCGCCGCGCTTCGTCGACGGCAATGAAGCCGATCCCGCGATCGCGGAGATAGGCCTCGAACGCCGCTTCGTAGTGGTTGTCGCGTTTCATATTGTGGGGCACGTTTTTAACGTGCCATAAGTGCGATAGGCACGTTAAAAACGTGCCCCACAGTTAAGACAATATCGCCCGGACGCGCGGGACTAAGTCGCTGATAGTTACCGTAGTTTGTTCGGTTTTCAGCAGGTCTTTGACGTTCGCGGTGCCGTCGGCGAACTCTTTCGAGCCGGCGATGATCGCCACGCGATAGCCGCGCTTCTCCGCATACTGGAACTGTGCGCCGATCTTTTTCACGTCGGGATACACTTCGACGCCGATGCCCGCTTTCCGCAGTTGCGCCGCGAATTGCAGGTAGCCCGGCAGGCGGCCCGCTTCGAGTTGGAACACGATCACCGGTGCCGGTGTCGCCTGCCCGCTCAGCCACGGATGCTTCAATTCTTCCATCGCCGCCAGCAATCGATCGACCCCGAGCGACGCCCCAACCCCTGGCAGAACTTGCTTCGTGTAAAGGCTTGCCAGGTTGTCGTATCGGCCACCCGAACAGACGCTGCCGATACTCGGGAGATCGCTGAGGAATGTCTCGTATATGGTGCCGGTGTAGTAGTCGAGGCCGCGCGCGATGCTGAGATCGATGGCGATGCGATCGTCGGAAATGCCCACGGATTGGGCCGCGTTCAGCAGTTCGCGCAATCGCGATATGCCTTCCATCGCCTTCGGGTTCGGCGAAGTTTTGAACGTACTCGCGACGGTATCGAGGATCTCGGCGTTCGTGCCCTTCGTCTCGGCGAGCGCCAACACGAGCGACGCTTGCTCCTCGGTCACGCTCGCTTCGCGCACCATCTCCGCAATCACCGCGTCTCGGCCGATCTTCGGCAACTTGTCCAGCGTCCGCAACAGCGGCCCCGATTTGTCCGCAACGCCGATCGATTCGAGCAGGCCATTCAATAGCAGTCGATTGTTAATCCGGATGCAGAACCGCTCGAAGCCGAGTGCGACGAACAGGTCGTGAATGACGAGTGCCACCTCGATGTCGGCGGCATTCGACGTGGTGCCGATGGTGTCGAAATCGCTCTGCCAGAACTCGCGGTACCTACCTTGCCCCGGTCGTTCGCCGCGCCATACCGGCCCCATCGCGTAGCGTTTGAACGGCGTGCCGAGTTCGGGAATCTGCTTCGCGGCAAAGCGGGCGAACGGCACCGTCAGGTCGAACCGCAACCCCATCTCTTCGCGTTCTTGCTTGGCACCCCGGACGCGGTAGACGAGCTTATCGGATTCGTCGCCGCCCTTGCCCAGAAGCACATCGAGACTCTCGGCAGCCGGCGTGTCGATCGGGGCGAAGCCGTAGGAACGGTACACGTCGCGCGCGGTTTGCAGAACCTTTTCGCGGGGGATCATCAGGTTCGGCGGGTAATCGCGGAAACCGCTCATCGTGCGCGGTTCGATCAACTTGGACACACATTCACTTCCGTTCTCTGATCCCTCGCTTGCGCGTCGGGCTAACAAAACTAACACTACCCAGGGGTACGACGAAGCTTCTAACCCTGGTCTGTCAGATTTAACCCCGTTGGGGTAAGAGCTGGCTATGCATTTACCCCAATGGGGTTCCATCTTTTAGCCCAGGGTTAGACGTTTTACGTCGTACCCCTGGGCATACCTGCAAATTCAAAACATCCGCGTCAGGCTAACAGCGATTTACGATTTGTTGCGGTAACGGGCGCTCACTCGTTCCATGAATCGTCGGTCGTCGTCGGTCAACGAGGCTTTGCCTTGCCTCGCGATTTTCTCGAGGAGTTCGTCCATTCGCTGGTCGTCGCGCTGGCGTTCCTCGGCATCGCGCTGCGTCTTCTCGGCTTTGCGCGCGTCGCGCCAACGTTGAATGATTCCTGGCTTTCGCGCTTCGGGCGGCGGTGGGTCGTCCTTCTCCAGGCTCGTGTAGCCTTGCGAGAAGTCGTACCCGAACACCCGATTATCGGTGTCCATTTCCGTCGTCAAAGTCCGGTAGCAATGGAAGCCGATGAACAGCGCGAGGCCGACGAGGATCGATTCGTTCGTGGCAAACGAAATGACGAGCATGACCGCCGCACTCGCGTAGCCGATATAGCAACAGGTGATCGTGGCGGTGCGGTAATCGCGACGTGCCCAGATGATCGAGTGGATCAGCCGTCCGCAGTCCATCGGGTACGCGGGGATTAGCATGTTGAACAGGAACAACCACCAACTCAGCCAGTTGATTCGCCAGACCCAGATCGCCCACGTCGGCAGTGCGGCACGTTCGACGGCTTCAAATGGGGCATCGGCCGAAACGAGTTCGCCCGTCGTTTTCTTCATCAGCGACTTCACCGGTTCGGCTGTGCCCGCGACGTAGTACTTGTCCGCGTACGTGCTGGTGTAGTTGCGGCCATCCTGGTAGTTGTAAGTGTTCGCGGCGATCGCATTTCCGAACGGATTGAGCGACGCGAGCGGCGAGAACCCGGCCGAAAGCATCGCGAGACAACACGCGATGCAGATCGCGAAGTTCACGGCGGGGCCGGCGAGCGTCGTGATGAAATTCGCCCGCGGCGTGTGCGGCACTTGCACGTACGCCAGCCCACCGAGTGGCCAGATCATAATCTCTTCGGCTTCGCCTTCGACCCAGCGTGCCGCGAAACAGTGGCCGTATTCGTGGAGCAAAATCAGACCGAAAACGAGACCGACCGTAATCATGAACAGGTCGAACCAATGGACGCGCCCATCGGTGATGTACACCACCCGCAAGAAGATCGGTAGCGTGATCAGAAAGAAGAACAGGTGGATTTTGACGTGGATGCCGAACGCTCGGTAGAGCGGCAACGCCCATTTCATCGGATCGTGCATCAGTCCCGCCCTACCGCAAGAACCCGGAATTCACATGCCGCAACTTCTATCTTAGCATTGCGGCCCAGCCATCGCAACGCGACGGCGAAAACGGTAGCCGGATGTTGACCGTCACGCCGCGGCAAAGTGGCGTCGTGCAGTTCGTCGCCTTCGAGAACGCCGCAACGACGAACCGATGATCTCTCGACGTTCGGACGCTTCCGCTGGCTGAACTACCTCGAACTGAAACTCTGGAGTGGCTTCCGTCGCCTCGGTATCCGCTACCCGGAAAACTGTCTGCTGGGAGCTTACAGAAGGATGAAAGCTGGATGATTGAGGGATGAAAGTTCATCGAAAGCCCACGGACGAGCGTCCGCGGGCTTTTTTCTTTGTGCATCAAACACGCCGCCGTCAAAGACGATGAGCATCTCGAAGCACCCGCGGTGGGCAAATCAAAACACACCTGACTTCTAATGCCTAAAATCGTTGGAAATTAACCGTAGCGAGTAGTGCGTAATCTGATACAATCCAACTGTTGCATTATTGCTTACTGAGACTGGACCCTTCCCATGGCGAAGAAATCGGCCCCGAAGCTGTCGGTGTTGAAGCTCGAAGACCGCGTGAATCCGGTGAACTTCGGCGAGATCGGCTCGGCCATCGCCGTTGTCGGTAACATCTTTAGTGGAGGTACGGGAATCTGGTCGATCCGGAATCAGGCCGAACAGGGTGCGCCGGATATCGCACCATTTGCGTTTGGATCGAATAACAGCGGAGGCGAAACCCCAATTGTTGGTGACTGGAATGGAAACGGCCGAGCGAGTATCGGTGTAACCAAACCGAATGTAGGTTTTAGACCTCTGATATGGCAGCTGACCGATGATGGCGGTGCCACCAGCCCCACGCCCACCGGTCGACGCTTCGGGGGATTACCACCAAGTTTTGAATACGGATCGCCACCATCTCTAGAAGTGCCGGCTGTTGGCGCGTCTCCTTATGACTTTGCAATAACTGGCGACTGGAACAATGACGGTATTGACACGGTCGGCGTATACGAGAAGGTCGATGTCGCACCGGGTGCTGTCTCGCACATCGTGCGTGTGTCGTTGAGAAATTCAAATAGTGCAGGCGCACCAGATGTGCAGTTCAAAATCGATACCTTATCTGAAAGTACCTTAACTTTGAGAGTGGTTGTTGGCGATTGGGATGGGATGGTATCGATACGATTAGTCTTTATAAACCAAATAAATCAACATGGTACATCCACAATACAAACTCGGATTGGACGATTGCAGATTCCGATGTCGGACAATTTCAGTACGGGAGTGGCGATAGTATCAATACTCCCGTAGTCGGTGACTGGGATGGCAACGGAACCACCACGATCGGCGTCTACCAACCGGACAATTCCATATGGTCCCTCCGCAACAGCAATAGTGCTGGCGCGCCGGACATCACCCCATTCGCGTTTGGCAGTCCTAACAGCACGCCACTCTTCATTCCCAGCACGGCACCGAAATTCACGACGCCGATTGGCGGAAAGCAGAATGTCGATTGGGTGTTGAGCAATTACGTGAACGTTGGCACGCCGGACGCTCCGCGAGACTATCGGGGCGGAGGATTTACGTGGGATCGCTCCAGTGGCGATGAATTTTCCCTCGCCAACTACGCCGCCGCGGATCGGGGCGTACCCGTGCTGGCGGCCGCACAAGGCGTCGTGATCGGTGCCGCGAACGATCAAACGGACCACAATACGACTCCGGTGATCGGCGAGTATGTCGAACGCGGTAACTACGTGTTCATCGATCACGGGTTCGGCTGGTACACCAGCTACTTTCACATGAAACAAGGCTCGGTGACGGTCCGTCCGGGCGACCTCGTAACGCCTGGCCAACAGATTGGCCAGGTTGGTGGGTCCGGCAATACGGATCGGCCTCGACTCTTGTTCTACGCCGCGTTCGGCGGACGCCCCGTGGAGATTTTCGATTACCCCACGAAGTTGCTCACCGCCGCACCCGCATACCTCGGCGATGCTCGCGGCGTGCTCGATGGCGGCTTCACCACACAACTCTGGACGCTACCCGAACTCGTGACGCGGCCCATCGAACCGAACACGGTCACCGCGAACTCTTCGACCGTGTTGTACTTGTGGGTCTCTGCGTTCGGCATTCGCGCCACCGATGTCGTCACGTTCAATTGGCTACGACCGGAGACATCGACACCGATCGAAGTCGCCCGTTTCACCGGCCGCGAGAACCGCTTCCGCTGGATGGGCATCTATATTCCCACCATCGCAGGTGATAACTCGGTCTTCGTGGAGATCAACGGCGTCGAGGTCTTCCGAAAGCAAAAACTCGTCAGTGCTCCGTAGATGTTGCCGAGATCGATGCGGTACGAAAAAGTATTTTCTGGTGATCGGGCAAAGGGCAGACAAATCTGTCACATACTCGAATGCTCACTCTCATGAAATCGTAGGCGATCTGACGTAAGTCGAGGTCGGCGCGAATTCGCGAGTGGGTTGGGCGAAATGCACTGAAGCTATCGCGTTCTCCGACATAATCCACCCCACCTGAAGTATAGCAGTCGATCGTTGTTCGTTAAAACTGGCCCTTGATGAACACGGCGGCCATTGGTGGGAGTCGCAGGAACACCGAGTACGGTTGGCCGTGCATCGGCAGCATTTCGGCGTGAACGCCGCCGCTGTTGCCGGTGTTCGAGCCGCCGTAGATGCCCGCATCGGTGTTCAAAATCTCTTTCCAGTAGCCGGGGCACGGCACGCCGATGCGGTAATGATCGCGTACGATCGGCGTGAAGTTCAGGATGCCGACGACGCGCTCCTTGGTCGTTTTGCCTTTACGGACGAAGCTCAAAACGCTCGCGCCGACATCGGTGCAGTCGATCCACTCGAACCCGCCGGGTTGATTGTCGAGTTCGTGCATTACCGGCTCGTCGCGATAAATCCGGTTCAAGTCGCTCACGAGCTTCATGATCCCGCGGTGCGATTCGTGTTCGAGCAAGTGCCAGTCGAGGCTCGAATCGTGTTTCCATTCCTGCCGCTGCGCGATCTCGCAACCCATGAATAACAGTTTCTTGCCCGTCATCCCCCACATGTACGCATACAGCAGCCGCAACCCCGCGAATTTCTGCCACTCGTCGCCCGCCATTTTGTCGAACAGCGGGCCTTTCCCGTGGACGACTTCATCGTGCGACAACGGCAGAATGAAGCTCTCGTGGTAAGCGTAGAGCATCCGGAACGTCAGGTCGTTCTGGTGAAATTTGCGGTGGATCGGCTCTTTGGAACAGTAGCTGAGCGTGTCGTGCATCCAGCCCATGTCCCACTTGTAACCGAAGCCGAGGCCGCCGATGTACGTCGGCCGCGACACCATCGCCCACGAGGTCGATTCCTCGGCGTAGGTCTGCACGTCGGGGTATTGCGTGTAGATTTCCTTGTTGAACGTGCGCAGGAAGTCGATCGCTTCGATGTTCTCTTTGCCGCCGTGCGCGTTCGGAATCCACTCGCCGTTCTTCCGCGAATAATCGAGGTAAAGCATCGACGCGACCGCATCGACGCGGATGCCGTCGATGTGGTATTTGTCGAGCCAGAACATCGCCGACGACAGCAAGAAACTGCGGACTTCGTGGCGACCGTAGTTGAAAACGTAGCTGCCCCAGTCGGGGTGGTAGCCCTGCTTCGGGTCGCCGTGTTCGTAGAGGTGCGTGCCGTCGAAGTAACACAAACCGTGGCCGTCGGTGGCGAAGTGGCTCGGTACCCAGTCGATAATCACGCCGATATCGTGTTGGTGCAAATAGTCGATCAGATACATCAGGTCTTGCGGCGTGCCGTAGCGGCATGTGGCGGCGAAGTAGCCGGTCGTTTGGTAACCCCACGAACCGAAGAACGGGTGCTCCGTGAGCGGCAAGAACTCGACGTGCGTGAACCCGAGGCGGTTGACGTGTTCGGCGAGCTTCGGGGCGATTTCGCGGTAACCGAGCGAGTGAAAGGGCGGCGTGTCGGAGCGCATCCACGAGCCGAGGTGGACTTCGTAAATCGACACCGGCGCATCGTGGGCTTGCTTCGCTTTCCGCGTGGCGAGGTACTCTTGGTCCTTCCACTCGTAGCTCATGTCCCAGACGACGGATGCCGATTTCGGCGGCACTTCGGTGAGGTAACCGTACGGGTCGGCTTTGTCGATCGTATAACCGGCCACGTGCGATTCGACGTGATACTTGTAGCATTCGCCGTGCTTGGCACCCGGAATGAACCCCGCCCAGATGCCCGACGAGCCGACCGCGGCCAGCGGATGCTTCGCCTTGTCCCAGCCGTTGAAGTCGCCGACGACGGCGATGTATTTCCCCGCCGGTGCCCAGACGGCGAAATGCGTACCCGCCACGCCGTTCTGCGTCGTCGGGTGTGCCCCGAGCTTTTCGTAAGCCCGCGAGTAGTTCCCTTCGTTGAACAGGAACAAATCCTGGTCGCCGAACCACGGCGCGATCGCCGTGGAGGGTACGACGGCCTTGGGGGTGGGGACAACCGCGGGTGTGCGTGCCATAGTTTGACCGACAACTTGAGGAATAACCGAAGGTACTGTCAAAATTACCCATTTCGCGCCATCGGACTAGGTGCGAAAGGGGGAACCGTACGAACCGGATGCGGTTTGGCCTCCGATTCGCGGGGTCGTGCAAATCATTCGGCAGCGACCGCGGCTTCGATCGGCATTTCGATCGTTCGCCAAAACTCGATCAGCGCCGCGAGCGACTCGGCGGGCAGCGCTTCGCCGGAGTACAACACGCGAACGTACAGGTTGGCGAGTTTGCGGCCGACTTCGTCGAGGTCCGGATATTCTTCGCCGATGCGGGCCGCAAACTCGTTCTGCGTTTCATCGGGCGTGCGGCCCGTCTCGCGATCCCACGCCCACGAGTCCATTGCGGCGAAGCTGTATTCGACGAGCGAGATCAGCGATTTCTTCTTGGCGGAACCGTCGGCAAACGGGTTCGGGAACTCCGAGAACGGCGGCGGCCGCTCGATCGCTTTTTCGGCGGCGATCTCTTCGCCATCCTCCGCTTTCGCTTTCCGTTTCTTCTTGACGAACAGCGACTTCAGCCAGTCGAGTAAGTTCTTCGCCCACGCCGTGAACGGCGCGAGAAACTTCAGAAAGAAATACACCAGTCCGACGATGACCGCGATGACGATGACGATCCAGACGACCCACTTGATGAACGCCGCAATCTGCGAAAATATCTGACTCGGTGGTGGCGGGCTTTCGGAGGATTTGCCGTCGTCCTTCTTCTCGCTGTCCTTTTTGTCGCTGTCTTTCTTCTCGCTGTCTTTCTTCTGGTCGTCCTTTTTGTCGCTGTCCTTCTTCTCACCATCCTTCTTCTCGCCGTCCTTCTTACCGTTTTGCTGCTTATCGCCTTTATCTTTCGAGTCGCCTTTCTTTTCGCCGTCTTTACCCTTGCCGCCGTCGTCTTTACCCTTGCCGCCACCGTCGCCTTTTTTGCCGTTGGCACCGCCCTTTTCTTTGCTCTCACCCGACTGTTTCGCGTTCTTGTCGCCCTCGGTTTTCTGGCCTGCCGTGCCTTCGCCTTTGCCCGTCGAACCGCCTTTCGCCAGCGCGTTCTTCGACGCTTGCATTTCCTCCTTGCTCGCGCGCGAAATATTGATCAGCGGCGTCTCCGAATGCGGCCGCGGCAAGACCGCACCGACGACGAGGAACATCGCGATCAACCCCGCGCCGAGGCCGAGCCAACCGAACGTCATCGCGTTCGGGATGCGTGCGCCGCGCTCGCGCAGATACTTGCGCAACCCGAGTAAACTCGTCGTCACGAGTAACCCGAGGCCACTGCCAACGTACACCGTCATCTGCATGAAAGTCGCACGCCGGCGTTCGGCATCGTCGGGGCTAATCAGCGATTGCCCCAACCCGAACAACGGCAGCGCCGCCAGCGAAAAGTACACCACCCAGGTGCCCGGCGTGTGCGGCTTCTTCTTCTGGGCTTCCTTGTAGCGCTTCCAGCGATCCATCCAACCGAGCGTGCCGGCGGTGTCTTTCTGTCGCTTCTTCGCTTCGAGTTTGTCTTCTTTCTCGTCCGCCGCAATCGCCTCGGCGTCTTCCTTTTGTTGTTGCGGATTCTCCTTCGCGGCCTCCGCATCCAGGCCCGCTGCCGCCAGTACGCCACGCCCCGACGACTTGCGCTCTTCGTCGATGTGCGTGCAATCCCACGTCAGTTTGTTCGTCGCCCAATAGATGAGCACGATCAGGCCAATCGAGATCAAACTGGAAAAGGTCCGCATCAGCGCGTTCGGATATTCGACGAACATCTGAATCGCGAAGTACGTCACGGCACCGAGCGCGATCGCATACAATGCCGCACGCGCGTAACCTTCCTCAATCGAAAGCCGCGCGAGCAACACGGAAGCGAACACGAAGAAGAACATCGTGTACAACAGCCGGTCGCTGTACTGCCCTTCGTAAAGCACTTCGATGAGGAAAAAAACGAGGCTGCCGACCATCAGCATAATCAGCGCCGGGCCGATGGCGATCATCACCCAGTCGGTCAGTGACGGCGGTTCGCGTTCGACGGGCATCGGCATCTCCGCAGGAATGGTTGCCACTATCGTATCATTCGACGCGCTGCCGTTCGCTACAATTGCCGCATGAGTACACTCCACCTGCGCAACGGTCGCTTCATCGACCCGTCGCAAAACCTCGACGCGATCGCCGACCTTTGGCTGAAGGACGGCCGCGTCGCCGCCATTGGCAGTTCCGAACTCGTGGCGGATCGCGTGCTCGATTGCACGGGGATGATCGTTTGCCCCGGCCTGATCGACATGCACGTTCACTTGCGCGAACCGGGCCGCGAGGAAGACGAAACCATCGAAACCGGCACGCGGGCGGCCATCGCAGGTGGCGTCACTTCGGTCGCGTGTATGCCGAACACCGAACCGGCCATCGATACGCGCAACGCCGCCGAATTCGTCATCTTACAAGCGAAACGGGCGGGAAACTGCAACGTCTTCCCCATCGGTGCCGTCACCAAAGGCCGCGAAGGAAAAGAACTTGCCGAGATCGGCAAACTCGTTGATGGCGGGGCCGTCGCCTTCACCGACGACGGCGCGCCGGTCTACAGTGCCGAGATCATGCGGCGGGCGCTCGAGTATTGCAAGAAGTTCGACCGCACCGTTCTCGTTCACGCGGAGATTCTCGAACTGACGGTCGGCGGGGTGATGAACGAGGGTGAAGTGTCGTTCCGCCTCGGCCTCGGCGGGATGCCGGGAATCGCCGAAGACATCATGATTTATCGCGATATCGTACTCGCGGAACTCACGGGTGGGAAGGTTCACATTCTGCACGTTTCGACCGCGGGTGGTGTCGATCTCATCCGCGATGGCATCCGCAAAGGCATCCGTTGTAGCGGCGAAGCCTGCCCGCATCACTTCATCCTCACCGACGAGGAACTCGCGAAGTTCGACAGCAATTACAAGATGTCGCCCCCGCTCCGCACGCAGCGCGACATCGATGGTATCCTCGCCGGTTTGAAAGACGGCACGCTCTCGGTGTTGGCCACCGATCACGCGCCGCACGCACCCGAGAAGAAGGCCCGTGAGTTCGACCAAACGCCGAACGGCATCATCGGCCTCGAGACATTTTTGCCACTTTGCACGACGTATCTCGTCGAACCGGGCCACCTCACCTGGAACCAGATGATCGAGAAAATGACGATCAACCCCGCGAAAATCCTCGGCATCGACCGCGGCAGTTTAGCCATCGGGAAAATCGCCGACGTAACCGTAATCGACCCGAACGTGGAGTGGACGATCGACGTGAACGCGTTTCAAACGAAGAGCCGCAACAGCCCGTTCCACGGTTGGAAGGTCAAGAGCCGCGCGATGGCCACGATCGTACGCGGCGAAGTAAAAATGAACGAGCTTGGGAAGCCGCACCCCGTTGGGTAAATCCATAGCCATCGCAGAAACGACATCTCTCGCTAGTGCGTTGTCACGGCTAAGAATTGGGGTTGGTGAGTCTTGGGAATTGCGGGGATACTTCCGACACAAGGAGGATTCCCATGAACAAGAAATACGTC
>JAYVQG010000056.1:0-36699 GCA_043757025.1 Limnoglobus sp. | reverse complement strand
GATTCCGAAATCGGGAATGATTCCAGGGATGGGTGGGTGGGTAAGTGGTGGAATCATTCCCTGCTACCCAAAATCGCCGCAATTGGAACCAGGCCCCCACTGCGTTGCTCCTCGTGCCAGTCACCCACTGCATCGTACTCGATTCGGGCGGACTGATGCAGAATTAGCGACTGCGTCACTTGGCCCACCGGGCTAACGCTTCGTCGCGGACCTGTTCCCAGGGTACGGCATTGTTTGGGTTCGCGTCATCGTCGTCTGCTCGACGCTCTAATTCGCTCCGTTGTGCGTCGGTCAGTGGAAGTCGATTCGTTTCGACGGGAATGCTGTCCCAGATTTGTTGAACGAGTGCAATTCGCTCATCGATGGAAAGTCGGTCGATGCCGAGCGATTCGAGTGTGGCTACCATACGTTTGTCTCCGAAACGAGTTTCTCTCATAAGCTTACCACGCGGCCTTGCTGGCTGGCAACATCCGAATTGACGACATGGGGCAAGATGTCCAACACCATTGAGATTCCACGCCGCACCGGTAACATTCGCGGTTACTTTGCGTTGGCGCTGATTGCGTTCCTCGCGGTGCTGTTCTTCATGGGGGCGTTTTCGTTCCTGTCGTGGGAGTCGATTCGCGACAACTTGCAAAGCTGGCAGGCGACCACCCGTGCGAATTTGCCGCTCGCGATTGGTGTATTCCTTGTCGTTTACATCCTCATCGCGTCGCTTTCGATTCCGATTGCGAGTCCGCTGTCACTGCTCGCGGGCGCGCTGTTTGGCCGCTGGCTCGGCACGGCAGTCATTAGCCTCGGTTCCACGACGGGGGCGTGCGTGGCGTTCCTGTTGTCGCGCTATTTCTTCCGGAACGCGCTCACCTCGCGGCTCGGGGATCGCGGCCTAACCATGCTCGATGGCATCGAGAAAAAAGGGCGATATTACCTGTTCGCGTTGCGGCTGGTGCCGGTATTTCCGTTCTTCCTCGTCAACATCGGCATGGGCCTGACGCGAATTTCGCTGTTCGCGTTTGCCGCAATTAGCTGGGTCGGCATGTTGCCTGGCACGTTCCTTTATGTGAATGCGGGGACGGCACTCGGAGCGATCGACGAACCGAAAGATCTGCTCGCGCCATCGACGATCATCGCACTGGCCGCGTTCGGGTTGGTGCCGTTACTTTTGCGCTGGTTGCTGTGGCGGGGAACCACGCGGCGCGAAGTCCTGAGAGCCATCGGCATTGCGGTCGTCGTCGTTGCGGTCGCGATGGGGATTCGCATCGCGTTGCGGTATTCGACCGCGCCGGAGATGCTCGTTCCGATCCGCGAATTCTCGAATGCGGAGTACCCCGAAGATCCCGCGTTGCGCTCGGTCCATCATGGCCGTTACAACGGTCGTTCGTTGAATCTCGTTCAGCGCGACGCGACGCATTTCGATTTTGAGTTCGCGGGGAAAGACGCACACATCGCGCGGATCGCCTTCCGCAACATCGACGTGAGCCTGATGACGCCGAGCCTGCCGGAGTGGGCGAAAGCCGATGCCGGCGTTCGCCGGATCGCGCTGACGGACCGCCAGTGGAACCGCCAGCAAGTGCGGTTCGAGCCAACGGAAATCGAGATCGACGGCGGCGACGGCTTCGAGAAAACGATGCTCGTTTCCGCCGAACTCGCGAAGAACTGCCTGAACGCGGGGCTGTGGGAACTGCTGTTGTTCACGAAGGAAGGCGGCGAAAAAACGCTGTATTACCAAGGCTGGTTCGCGTTTCCGCTCGGGCAGTATCGCAAACTCTTCGAGCAAAATACTGGCCTACCCTACTGGCAACACGCCTACTACCTCGAACACTGGTTCGACCCCGCCGGCACGCCTATTCCCGCCGAAGCGCTTCGCACGGTTGCGAATGAACGCACGGTGCCGACCGCGTACGATCCCCACGAACGCATCATCTCCGGTGGCGAACAGAACCGCAAACGGCGAACGACGATGGCGGAGAATGTCGTCGACTGGGGCGACTTTACCGGAACGAAAAAGATTCGCTTCGCCGCGTTCATTCCGCCGGGCCGCTACAGTGTCGCGAACCCGTGGAAGAACGAGTATCGCCGCCTCGACACGTTCCGCGATGCCGTACTTCGCGATGTGACGTGCCCCGGTTCTAGTAAGCTGTTGCACGAACTCGAACTGAGATTCGATTCGTCGGTACGAACCGGCGTCTGCCGGTTTATCGTCGGCGGGTTCGATGCGGATGCGCTACCGATTCTGGCGACGAGCGATTACGCCAAAGGACTGTACCGACCGATGGGTATCGGCGTGCCACCGTTCTTCCAAACCTACCGCGAGACGCAAGCGAACCCGCCGCACCTCGACCCGTTTTACTGCAATTTGCTCGACGAAAACGATCGTTGGATCGACCACCACACGTTCGGCATCGACGGCCCCGTGATGCACCGCGACGAGAAGAACCCGCGCCGCATTCACATCTACATGCTGTCGTACGAACGCCACGCACTCATCGGGCACTGGGTGGTGGATCGGTAGGACGCAACAGTTTTGTTAGCCCGACGCGCAAGCGAGGAATAGATTACGTGGTTATTGAGCACCGAAAACGACAGAGTTAGTGCTCACCAACCGATGAAGTCAGGAACTGCTGGATGGAGGCCATACTTGTGGTCCACTCACTGATCTGGTCTCCGTCCTCAGTTGTCGTTTCCCTGAGTTGTCGGTTCGCAAAACTGCCATCGATCGACAACCACTGCTGTATGTAGCAATCGGTTCCTTCACGATAGGCGATCCAAGCGAATCGCGGGTCGTGACGGAGGATGACAGTGCGCTCACCTTCAATCAATGCCTGGAGTCGTTCCCGCCAGAGGTTCTCTAGTCCTACGAAATCGTCCGAATGACACGCAAAAACCTCGCGGAAGTCGCCAACCACGATCTCGCCAAGCCGTTCACCGTAGGAGCCAACCTGAGTCGAGAGCAGTCGAATCGCAAACATACATTATCACCGAAGGGATTGTAGCCCCAGGTCGCGTCCGCGCACCTGGGGTAAACAGCGAATTGCAACCGACCCCGAATGGCCCCTTCAAGCGGTGACGTGTTGCGTTTTGTGAGTTTCCATCGCTAGCGCGCCAGCGAGGGGAACCCACAAAAATGCACGCCATATCAGGAACGAGAACATCCCTCGCTAGCGCGTCGGGCTAACGGGATTGAATCTAACCTCGTTGCGGTAAAGAATGGTCCATCACTCCGGGACGATCGCTTCGGCTTCGATTTCGACGAGCATATCGGGGTCGATGAGCTTGCTGACTTCGACCATGGTCGTGGCGGGGCGTGCGGTGCCGAAGACTTCGCCGTGGGCTTTGCCGACCTTTTCCCAGTCGGCGATGTTCGTCAGATAGATGCGGGTGCGCACGACGTGTTCGGGTTTTGCGCCGGCTTTTTCCAGTGCCGAAACGATCGTTTTCAATGCCTGCACGGTCTGTGCGTACGGGTCGCCTTTGCCGACGAGGCCTTCCGGCGTCGATGCGGTGCTGCCCGATACGTGGACGAACGGCCCGACCCGCACGGCTCGCGAATAGCCGATGATCGGCTCCCACTTGCCGCCGGTGCTGATGTTCTCGCGCTTCATGATTGCTCCTTGTTGGTGACAAAATTTAGAATATCGGCGAACGTGTTCAACGTGCGATCTGGCCCTGCGGCTGTCGGCGATTCCTGACCGGTTGCGCCGCCGGGTACGAGCCAGACGCGCATTCCGGCGGCCTTGGCCGTGTGGACGTCGACGGCCATATCGCCAATGTAAACCGACTCCGCCACGGACGTACCGAGTCGCTTCACGCCTTCGAATAACATCGCCGGATCGGGCTTCGCCTTGCCGACATCTTCCGGCCCGAGCACGACCGGGAAATACTCGTTCAAGCCGAGATCCTTCACCAGTTGTTTCGTGAAACAGACGGCCTTATTACTGCACACCGCAAGCAAGTACCCGCGCCGGTGGAGTTCGATCACCGTCTCGCGGACGCCCGGAAACAGCTTCGTGCCGGCTGCCATCACCGAGGGATGGTGCGCGTGATACGCGGCCACGGCATCGGCGGTATTTGCCTGCGGAGCGAGCGTTTCCATGAGGTTCGCCAAGCCGAGGCCGACGTGTTCGCGGACGGTGCTTTCGGGGATTGCGGGCAAGCCGTAGATGCCGCGAACGTGATTCGTACTGGCGGTGATGGCAGCAAAACTGTCCGCGAGCGTGCCATCGAAATCGAAGAGAACCGCGCGAATCGTCATGTCCAATCTCCGGCGTATCGTGCCGGAGTTATCGTATGAATGTGGGGCACGTTTTTAACGTGCCAGTTACCAACAATGGCACGTTAAAAACGTGCCCCACATCAGATGTCTAATCGTGGCGCAGCGCGTCGATCGGGTCGAGCTTTGCGGCGCGGCGTGCGGGGTACCAGCCGAAGAGGATGCCGACACCCACGGAGACGCCGAGCGCGAGGAAGATCGATTTCACGTGGATGATCGCGGGGATGTACAGCGTGCGAATCCAGGTGGCGGTTTCGGGGGCGGAGAGTCGTTCGGCGATGCTGCCGAGCAACCGCGGCGCGGCGGGGACGATGAACACGAACGCCAGCCCGAAGATGACGCCGAGCATTCCACCCACGGCGGTTTGCACGGTGGCTTCGACGAGAAACTGCATCGTGATGTCGCGCTGTTTGCCACCGAGCGCGCGACGGATGCCGATCTCGCGGGTGCGTTCCGTAACCGTCGCCAACATGATGTTCATGATGCCGATGCCGCCGACCAGAAGTGAAATCGACGCGATGAGCACGAGCAACGACGTGAAGCGTTCCTGCGAACGCTCGGCTTCCTTCAGGCGATCCAGCGGCACCGTGATCGCGAAGTCTTTCTTCGGGTGATCGCCTTCGAGCATCCGCTGAATTTCATTCCCGAACGCCTCGACCTTTTTCCGTCCGTCATCGGTGTCGATGTCCGCATCGACGACGAGCGTGATCTGATTCACTTCGACCGACTCGCCGCTCCGCGAACCGGAGGTACGCACGAACACCGTACTGCCAATGCGACCGCGACAGGTGCTAAATGGGATGTAAATATCGTTGTTGTAATCCTCTGCGGCCTGGCTGCCGCCGCTACCGCCCGTGGGCATCCGGTCGGCAGCGACGCCGACGACGAGGAAGCGGTGGCTCCGGCACTGGATCGTATGGCCCATCGGGTCTTCAAATGGGAACAGTTTGTCCGCAGTACCGGACCCGAGCACGCAGACGTTCATCGTCTTCGCTTCGTCTTCATCGGTGAGGAATCGACCACGAGCGATCGCGATCTTGTTGACGTCGGCGTATTCTGGCGTCGTGGCTACCAGGCGGCTGTTGTGGTTCCGTTCCAGGTAACGCAATTCCGACGGGAACACCCGCATCGGTACCATTCGCACGATGATGTTGCCGAAAGTCGTGAAGCGGTCGTAGTCGCGGAATTTCAACCCGTAGTTGGCCACGAACGAGCGCGAACTCGTCGCCGAATCGTCGGGCGGTTTGACGCTGCGCACGATGATGTTCGTCGCACCTTGGCGTTTGATGTCGTCGAGTGCATCTTGCATCGAGCCTTTGCCGAACGCCATGAGCGCGATCACCGAGGCCGTGCCGATGACGATGCCGAGTACGGACAAGAGCGCGCGCAGTTTGTGCAACCACAGGCTACGAACGGCAAGGACCGCTGCGCGAACGAGCTTGGTAACCGATAAGCCGCCGCCACCGCGAATGGGTGTCGGGGCCGGGGGCACGTCGAAAATGTTCATGCGGTCATCTCCACCATCGCATCGTTTCGGACGTCGGTTTCGACGCGACCATCGCGTAGCCGGACCACGCGCCGTGCCCACGCCGCAATGTCGTTTTCGTGCGTCACCATGATGATCGTCTTGCCCGCTTTGTTCAGCATCGTCAGCATCTGCATGATCTCGATGCTCGTTTTGCTATCGAGGTTCCCCGTCGGTTCGTCGGCGAGGATCACGTGCGGATCGTTGACCAAACTCCGCGCAATCGCGACTCGCTGTTGCTGGCCGCCGGAGAGTTGCAGCGGGCGGTGATCGAGGCGATCCCCGAGGCCGACCATCTCGGCGAGCGCCACGCAGCGCGCCTTCGTTCGTTCGTCGAGCCGCACGCCCTGATACACCAGTGGCAGTTCGATGTTTTCCACGACCGTATACTGCGGCAACAGATTATACGCCTGGAAAATGAAGCCGAGATAGGTGCTGCGAATCTCGGAGAGATCGTCGTCCGATAGCCGCGCGACATCCTCGTTGTTGAGGTAATAATTGCCGCTCGTCGGCCGGTCGAGGCAACCGAGGATGTTCATCAGCGTCGATTTGCCCGACCCCGATGGCCCCATCAACGCCACGAAGTCGCCTTCGTCGAACGACAAGTTCAACCCCTTCAGCACATGCACCGGCACGTGCCCTTCGAGGAAATAGTCCTTGTACAAGTCCGCAACTTCAACGATGGCAGGCATAGGCAGATCGTCGCAAAACGAATCGGGGAAGGCAGAATCAACAGTTTACCAGAGCGAGTGGCGAGTGGCGAGGAATTAGCCGCGGTTACCGCGTAAAAACGTCGCGTACACCATGGCACCGATGGCGACGAAGCCGACGCCGACGATCGCTTCGGTGCGTTGGGTTTCGCCGATGAACATGTTCGTTAAAATTGCGGACAGAATCAGCACGTACACGATCGGCACTACGGGATAACCGGGGCAGCGATACGGCAGCGTCGGCGTCAGTTCGCGTTGCGTCCGACGCAGGATGAAGATTGCCGCCACGCCCATCGTCTCGAATGCGGTCGCGCCGACGACGCAGTAATCGCTGAGGATGTCGAACACGGACTTCTTCGCACTAATCAGGCCCGATTCTTTCGCGAGTTCCGCAGCTATCACCAGCAACATCGCCCAACCGGAGAAGACGAGCATCGCGGCGGCGGGCGTGCGGAATTTCGGGTGCAATTCGCGTAGGCGTTTCGGTGCCAGCCCGTCGTCGCTCATCGCGTAAAGTAACCGCGGCGCGACGAGAATGTTCCCGTTGAGCGAACCGAAAACCGAAGTCATGAGGATCAACGACGCGATCGCGCCGCCGACGTTCCCGAGTAGCCGAACGCAAAACGCGGTCGAAACGGGCGTGCCGCCGAGTTCCATCATTTCGTTTCGCGAAATAACTGTGTAATACGCGACGTTCGCACCCACATAAAGAGCGATCAGCAGCAGCACGCCGCCGATCAGCGCTCGCGGAATGTTGCGTTGCGGTTCGGTCACTTCCTCGGCCACCGGCGTGATATTTAACCAACCGTGATACGCCCATTGCACCGCCACAGCAGCTTGCCCATACTTCACCCAATTAATCTGGCTAAAGTCGCTCGGCCAAAAGGGCGTCATGTTCGCCGTCGACGGTAGATTCACCGGATGCGATACGAAAACGAGAACCAAAATCGGCAGTGCAATGATCGCCAACAGCGACCCGACCTTGAGCAGCGTCAGCACCAGTTGCAGCCCGCCCCCGATCCGCGTCCCGCGAATGTTCACCGCCGTCAGTGTGGCAATCGTGAACAGCGTCGCAACCACTCGCAGCCAGCGCTCGAACGAGACATCGACCGTTTGCATCAGTAAGTCGTCGAGCGATTCGACGAACATGACCGCGAGCACGCCGATACTAGAGGTGCGAATAATTCCAAAATCGACCCAGCCCCACAAGAACCCCGCCCAACGCCCGTAACTATCGCGCAGAAACGCATAGTTCCCGCCCGCTTTCGGGATGCGAACCGCGACCTCGGCAATCGTCAGCGCGCCGAATAACGCGAGCAAGCCGCCGAGCACCCAGACCGAGAGCGCGAGGCCAAACTCGGGGCAATCGATCGCCACGTTCTTCGCCTTCTTGAACACCCCCGAGCCAATCACAGTACCCACCACCACCGCCGCCGCCATCCACGGCCCGAGAACGCGAGGCAATTTTGAAGTCATGAAAGCCGTCCGTTAAACGAGCGCGAAACACCGAGTGGTTCGCACAAGGATAGCAGGAGTGGGCGGCGAAGTGTCGCGGAATTTCAACGACCAATGGTGCTGTCACGATTCCGAACCACCCTCCGTTTCCAGTTCCGCCAACTTTACCCGCACTTGGGTCAAATTGAATTGGGTCATCGCCCATTGTTGCGGGTAAGCCACTGTTGTTACGAATTACAAAGACTTCAAATACTCGATCAGCGACTTACGCTGGTCTGCGGAGAACTCGGTGTCGCCGTAGTCGTGGCCGGCGTTGCTGTTGCCGTGCGAATTCGTGTCGTAGAGAAAGGTACCCGCCGTGCTGACGAAGCCCATGTTTTCCTTGTCGTAGATGCGGCTGCCGACCTGGAACGTCTTCGTGCGCGCCGACGGTTTTTTGAGCAGTTCGTCGATGTTCGGCACCGAACCGTTGTGCAGGTAGGGTGCCGTCGCCCAGATGCCGTTGAGTGGGCGGCCTTTGTAGATGTACCCGACGGGTGCGGCTTCCTTCAACTTCAGCCGACTGCCCGCTTCGCCGAGGACCGACTCGTTGGAAATCGATTCCACGTGGATCGATTCGCCATCGAGCGACTTGAAGCGGTTGAACGCTTCGACGCTATTGGCGAACGTAAACGTCTTCTTGCCGACGGTCACCTTGAGGTTCTTCAAGTCGCTTTTCCTGTCGAGGATCCCTTCGAGAAACTTCTCGTTTTGCAGTTCGAGCGATTGAAAGCGGCCCGTCAGTTTTTGATCGCCGATCGTGACCTCTGCGCTACCTGCCAACTGGAAGGGAACCGCGAACGTGGCACCCGCTCCGCCGCCGATGAGCACGCGCTGAACCGAGTGAACGAGCAGTTGGCTCTGGTTGGCGGTTTCCTTGAACTTCCGGATTCCTGGGACGTTGATGAACTGTCCCTCGAAATCGCCCGTCTTGGCGACCCGCGTCAGGAAGTTGCTTGCCATCGTCGGGTCGGTGCCGACCGAACTTTCCAGCCACGCTTTCACTTCGCGGTTGGGATTCGTGCGTTCGATCGACTTGTGACACGTGGCACAGTGTTGGTTGAACAGCGTTTCTCCGCTCGCCCGAAGTGCGTCGTTAATCGGCCCCAACTCCGCAACGGGCCACTGCGGCGACCACAGCGTGCGTATCGAATCCTCGATCTTGATCAGGTTCGGCAAGTTTACCGACGACGGATACCCCTTCGGCAAGATGATGTCTTTTTTGACATCGAACGTGCCGAACACGCCGAGAACTTCGCCCGCGTTCCGACCGAGTGCGCCGACGTGCTTCGTACCGAAAATCAGTTCGCCGAGTTCGTTGTCGTTGTTCGGCGCGGCACCGTTCCACTGGACGAAGTCGTGTTGAGGCGTGTCCCACAGAAACGGATAACTCACGGGGGCGTCGGCGACGAAGTGATTTTCCGGCAGCTTCGCGGCGACGCTGGAAACCTGATTCAGAATCGCGCCGAAGGCATCGACGCGGCCGGGGCCGTACTTCAGCGCAGAGTTCCGCGAGAGGTTTCGCAAGTTGTACGATTCGCGTACGGCGAGCGTGGCTTTCAATTCCGTCATCAGTTCCGTGCGTTGGGCTTCCGTCGCTGCGGCCCCGAGGACGCTGTCGCCGAAGCGTTTGAATTTGTCCGCGACATCGACGGTGTCCTTGAGTGCGGCGGCGAACGTCGTCTGGAACATCTCGTAATCGGCGAGCGTCGGTGCGCCGTCGACGAGCAACGATTTGTCGCCGACGACGATCAGTTGCGTGTGGCAGGCCGCACACGTGAGGCCGACGTGTTTATCGTCTTTCGCGAAACCGACCGGCAGGCCATCGGTATTTCCGGGGCCGGGGGTACGGGCAATGTAGCCAAGCTTTTGGACGTTCGCGACATCGAGAAATCGCACGTTGCTGCCCGTTTGCTCGAGTGCGAGAAACCAGCGATACGGCAACAGTTTCGAGCCTTGCGGGACGTTGTAAAACGTCTCGGATTCGGCATCGGTCCAGTTTTGGAGGAGCGTTTTCACCGAGACCGCGCCGGGCGGCGGAATGATGTTTCGTGGGTTTTGCGCCGAACTCGCGGTCGTCGCCAGACACGGCAACAGCATCGCTAACCAAAGAGGCAAATGCTTCATGGGAGAACTCCATACGCGAGATGTGACATCACCGACGACCGCGTCGCTGACCATTCCACGAACAATAGATATAACGCTATCAGAACCGACTTCGGGCCAAAGATTTCTGAACGGGTAGCGGAATCCTATTGGGCAAAACATGCGACTGACCGCTCTGTTTCTCGCCTTCGCTTTCACCGTGCCGTTGCTGGCGCAATCGCCGACGCCGCTGAAGACGGGCGAATACGTGAAGAAGGCGACGCGGGCCGATACGGTCCGCGCGACGTTGGCGTCGTTCGGCGTGCCGAACCTCGAAGGCGACTGGCAGTTTGCAGGGCCGTTCGACAACACTAACGGTGCGGGTTTCGATGCGGTTTATGCGCCGGAGAAAGATAAAACGGTCGACCCGAAAGCGAAGTACGTCGGTAAGAACGGGCAGACGTTCGGTTGGAAGCCGCTGCCGAACTTCACACTCGGGAAGGTCTACGACCTCGCGAAGCTGTTCCCGAAGGACAAAAACGATGCCTGCGTGTACTTGTTCCTCGAATTCCAATCGAAAGTGAACGCACGCCTGCCGATCTCGCTCGGCAGCGACGACACCATCAGCGTGTTCTCGCAGGGTCAGCGAATTTTGCACGAAAACTACACCCGCCCGGCGGCACCCGATCAAGATTCGACCTCGATAAAAGTGTTTGAAGGCAAGAATCAACTCCTCATTAAGATCTGTCAATCGAGCGGCGGGTGGGAAGTGTATGTCAATCCCGAACTACCCGAGTATATGCCCGAGAAAATCCTCAAACAACTCGATAAGGATTTCGCACGACCTGCAACGAATTCACCGGCGTCGGGTGGATCGAATGAAGCGAAGTATTATAAGGTCACGACGCTCATTACGCCGCCCGATTGCGTGCTCGAAGTCGGTGGCCTCGCGCTGCGTCCGGATGGCAAACTGCTCGCGTGTACGCGGCGCGGCGAAGTCTGGCTCGTGCATAATCCCGCATCGGACATCCCGAGCCAAATCCGCTTCACCCGCTTCGCGACGGGCCTGCACGAGGCCCTCGGTATGTATGTCGAAAACGATAACAACGTGTATGTGGTGCAGCGGCCCGAACTCTCGAAGCTCATCGACCGTAATGGCGATGGCGTGGCCGATGAGTACGTCACCGTCTCCGATAAATGGGGCGTATCGGGCGATTACCACGAATTCGCATTCGGACCGGCGCGGCACAAGAACGGCGACTTCTTCATCACGCTCAACGTCGGCTTCGGCGGCGGGCACCAATCGAAATCGCCGTGGCGTGGCTGGTGCGTCAAAGTCGACCCGAAGACCGGCGAACTCGAACCGTGGGCGTACGGGTTACGCTCGCCGAACGGCATCAATTTCAGCCCGGAAGGCGAATTATTCTATTGCGACAACCAGGGCGAGTGGGTCGCCACGAACAAGATGCACCACCTGAAAAAGGGTAAGTTCTACGGCCATCAAGCCGGGCTGAAGTGGGTCAAGGACTCGCCGTTCGCGGGGAAAGTGAACGACAAAGTTCCGTTCGGCATGATGTACGACGGCCAGCCCGCACCGGGGAAAACATCGCCGAAAGGAATGCCCGAAGTCGATCCGCCGTGCATCTGGTTTCCGTACGGTCGTATGGGCCAATCGGTAACCGAACCGGTCTGGGACACCACGAAAGGCCAGTTCGGGCCGTTCGCAGGGCAGTGCTTCGTCGGCGACCAAACCCGCTCGATGGTGATGCGCGTCGCGCTCGAAAAAGTCGGCGATATTCATCAAGGGGCGTGCTTCCCATTTCGTGCGGGGTTGCAGTGCGGCGTGAACCGCATCGCCTTCGCGCCCGATGGCAGTATGTACGTCGGCCAAACGAGCCGCGGCTGGGGTTCGGTCGGCGGCAAACCGTACGGCTTGCAGCGCATCAACTTCACGAACAATCTGCCGTTCGAGATCCACACCATGACCGTCACCAAGGTTGGCTTCGACTTGAACTTTACCAAACCGGTCGATGTGAAGACTGTACGAAATGCGACCGCGTACTCCATGAAATCCTTCACGTATGTCTACACGAGTCAGTACGGCTACCCGGAGACCGATACCCAGGGCGAGAAGCTCGAAGTGACCGACGTATCGAAAGACGGCAAGACGGTATCGCTCGCGGTGCCGGGCCGCCGAGTGGGCCGCGTCTACGATCTCAAACTGAACGACGTTCGTTCCGCCGACGGCGACGATTTGCTGCATACTGAGGCGTATTACACGCTCAACGCGATCCGAAAATGAAAAATGTCCAGGGGTACGACGAAACGTCTAACCCTGGCCTACAAGCTGGAACCCCGTTGGGGTAAATGCATTGCGATTCATCACCGAGGATTCTCCATGACGCCGCTTCCATTGCTTTGTTCGTTCCTCCTGCTCGCACAGCCCCCTGCCGAGCCGCGCGAACTCATTCCGCTCTGGAGCGGAAAAGTGCCGCATACCGTCGTCGATAGCGATTCGGACAAACCGAGCATCATGGTGTACCCTGCCCCGAAGCCGAACGGGGCGGCCATCGTCGTTTGCCCCGGTGGCGGTTATGGCTTTCTCGCCGACGATCACGAAGGCAAACAAGTGGCCGAATACTTCAACGCGCTCGGCGTGCATGCCTTCGTTTTGAAGTACCGCATCGTGCAAAAAGATCGCCCCGGCCCGCTTCACCCCGCGCCGCTCGAAGATGCCCAACGTGCGATTCGCACCGTGCGGGCGAAGGCGAAAGGCCTCGGTATCGACGTCCATCGCGTCGGCATCATCGGTTTCTCGGCGGGCGGTCACCTCGCCAGTTCTGCGGGCACGCACTTCGACGAAGGCAACAAAGACGCCGACGATGCGATCGACAAACAAAGCTGTCGCCCCGATTTTCTCGTGCTCGGCTACCCGGTCATTTCCTTCGCGGACGATGCCACGCATAAGGGATCGCGAACGAATCTGATCGGTGCCAAGCCCGATGCAAAACTGATCGAATATTATTCGAGCGACAAGCAGGTGACCGCGAAGACGCCACCGACGTTTATCTTCCACACGAGCGCCGACACGGCGGTGCTACCGGAGAACGCGATACGGTTTTATTTGGCACTGAAGAAGGCGAAAGTGCCCGTAGAACTGCACGTGTACGAAAAAGGTCGGCATGGCGTCGGGTTGGGTCGCGACCCCAAATGGACCGGCGGCGAAACATCCGTCGCAACCTGGCCCGACCGCCTCAGCGAATGGTTGACGCACCGCGAATTGTTGAAGGCCAAGTAGGAAGAAACTCCTGCATTCCTATCAGACGGGGTACTCGTTGTAGACGGTTTCGATGCGGGCGGCGGAGGCTTCAAAGGCTTCGATGAGGACCGGATCGTAGCGTCCGGCGCACTCGGTGACGATCGTTCGCATGGTGCGGGAGTGCGTGAGTGCGGGGCGGTACGGGCGACGCGAACGCAGGCTGTCGTAGACCGATGCGATCGCCACCACTCTCGCGGAAAGTGGAATTTCCGTGCCCGCGATACGCTCGGGGTAACCTAAGCCGTCCCAGCGTTCGTGGTGCCCGAGGATGAGTTCCGAAGCCAGCGAAACGCAGCCCGTTTCGCTCGGGAATTTATCCGCCAACCCTGCAATAATGTCCGCGCCGACCACGGGGTGCGTCTCCATCACTTGGCGTTCATCTTCGTCGAGCTTGCCCGGTTTCAGCGTCAATCCGCCGGGAATCACCAGTAATCCGATGTCGAACAGCGACGCCGACGCCGCGAGCATCGTCAGGTAGCTGCTGTCCTTGAGGCGCGCATATTCGCCGGTTCCGGGAACCTTTTGCGACATCGCCCGGACGTACCGCGCGATGCGGGAACGGAACCCCGGTGCGAGAAATCCGGCTTCGACGATCAACCGCGAAAGCGTGACCGTCATCAGATCCCACGAGTTCGTCGTCGGTGCGGGGCGAATCGCCGGCGCGGGCGTGCGGGTGAGTTCGTTCATGCCGAGCCGCATCGTTTCCATCGTCAGCACCCGGCGACCATGCACCGTGTCGCGGCGTCCGAGCAACGCACGAATCCGCGAGCGCAGTTCGATGGGCGTGAACGGCTTCGTGAGAAAATCGTCCGCGCCGACCGACACCAACCCGCTGAGTACCGCCACCGGGACCGTGCCAGAGATCACGAGGATCATCACCGGTTGATCGACGTTCATGCGGCGCACGCCGGAGATGAGTTCGGCCGCCGAGCAACCTTCGGGGTTCGCTTCGAGCACCAATAAATCGAACGGGTATTTCTCCAGTGCCGCACGCGCCTCGGTCCCGGTTCGCGCTTCGACGATTTCAAATTCACCTGCCAGCAAGCTGTTTACGAGCGTTCGCGACATGGCATCCGGGTCGACGATGAGTACGCGCGTGCGGTCCGACAGGCCGTTCGTGGCCGCTTGCGATTTCGGCGTCCAGCGCGTGAACGGCTCGAGTGCCGTCGCGACATCCGCCGCCGTTTGGTAGCGCCGATCGGGGTCGACTTGCAACAATTGCAGGATCATATCCGCGAGGTCCGAAGGCAGTTCGGCCCGCGTTTGGCGAATATCTGGCGGTGCCGCGGTCAGACGGCGGCTGAGGTCGGTGACGGGATTTCCCGTTTCCGGATACGGCTCGCGGCCGGTCAACGCCCAGAACATCGACGCGCCGAGCGCGAACAAATCCGCACGCCCATCGACCGCGTGCGGGTCGCGCGCCTGCTCCGGTGCCATGTAGCCCACGGTGCCGAGCAGCGTTCCCGGTTCGGTCATCTGATGCGTCGGGTGAAGTGCCAACCCGAAGTCGAGAAGCTTCGCCCGCCAGTCGGTCGTGACGATGATATTGCTCGGTTTCAAGTCGCGGTGAACGAGGCCGTGCTTGTGTGCTTCGGACAACGCCTCCGCAATTTGTCGAAACACATCCGCCGCTTTCGGCACCGAAAGTGGGCCGTGATTGCGAACGTACGCATCGAGGTCTTGCCCCGGAACGTACTCCATCACGAAGTAATCGATCGTCCGCGGATGGTTGGCATCGCCGCTGATATGCCGACCCGCATCGAGGCAAGCCACGATATTCGGGTGACGCAGCCGGGCCACCGAACGCGATTCGGCATAGAAGCGGTGTAGCAGTCGCGGGCTTTTTTCGAGCATTTGCGTCGTCGTTTTAATCGCAACCTGTCGGCGTAACAGCGTATGTTCCGCCAGATACACGATGCCCATTCCGCCGCGACCGATCTCGTCGAGAATTCGATACGACCCGAGCCGCGCTTGATCGCCGCGACCGAGTTTCGTCAATTCGGCCTGGTATTCCGTGAGCAAATGAAAGTCGACGAGCCGGTCGATCATCGATTCGATCGTCGGGCTATCGCATACGAGCGATTTCGACAGCGGTGCCAGTTCGTCCCACTCTTCCGGCATGACGAGCGAATGATCGAGTAGCCAATTCAGCATCAACATCATCGGGGTGTTGACGTCGATCACCGCGAGGAGATCGACCTCCCCGGTCAGTTGCTGTGCGTCGGAAATCGGCGTGAGTGTCATTGCATTACCAATTGAGAAAGCATCGTAGAGGGGCACGAAACGCGAGTTCCTGCCTATCGTGAATCGAAGCAAAACCACTGAAAGTTGCCTTCGATACCCGAGTAACGCAAAAGTTTTACTCGCATATTCGATAACGACTCAGGCGAAGGATGAAGTTCCGTTCTAAGTCAAAAAACCGAGGGTACGTCATGCAGGGGAACTCATCCGTCCAGTTTCGCAACACCGCAAATCTCGCGGCAGCGAAGAAACTGGCCGCAACGATGCCCGATGTCCGTGCCGATGTCGTTAGCGATGTCATCGCCCGAATCGCGAGCGGCGAAATACTGAGCAAGCAAGCCGCCGTCGAAACGGCACGGGCGATTTTAACTGGTGGCGAACGCTTCGCACGTCGTTAATCCTTTCGCGCGCAGAAGCTCGCCCAACGTAAACATGGCGTGGCTGAGCAATCGGGAAATTCGCGAGGGCGACAGCTTCATCACGATGCTCATTTCCTTCAAACGTAGCTCTTCGCGATAGTACAACGTCACGGCCAATCGCTCGCGCGGCGGCAGTTGCTCGAGCGATTCCGCTAACTGCGCGATCGCTTCCTCGCGTTCCATATTCGCATCGGGTGGGGCCACGTTCCCTGCCGGAGCGAGGCCGCCGGGCTGTGCGGTTTGCTCCCAAGAGATCATCTTGTTGAACCGCTCCGCCGCCAAAGTCTCGGAGACTTCATCGAGTGTCATCCCGGTGGCAGTGGCCAAATTCTCGACTGTCGCGGGGGCGGCTAACGTCCGTTGCGCTTTGCGAATGCGGGTCACTCGCTCGAGCATGTGTTGTGGCAGCGGGCTGTTGCGGCGGAGTTCGTCGAGGACAGAACCGCGGATGCGGATATAGGCGAAGGTCTTAAACTGCGCGTTCCGGGACGAATCGAATTTTCCAGCCGCTTCGACCAAACCGAGTACGCCCGCCGACTCCAAATTGTCTACATCGACTCCCGGTGGCAACATCGCGGCCAACCGACCGACGACCTGTTTCACGATCGACATATGCGACGAGATTCGCTCGTTGCGAATCGACATGTCGGCGACGTGTGGGCACACGTGCGGGGCGTCACAATTCACGGGGGCGATCCTTGAATGAGGCGAGCCAAAACCCGTTTACGAACAGCGTGGGTTTCGTGCGGGCGAGACCGGTCGAACCGGCGAATGTAAGGTAGAACGCGGAATGGGATTATGTGAAAGCCGAATCGATACAACCGTACGCAAGAAGGATAAGATTCGTGCGGGCCTGCGATTTTCGCCCGTCACTCTTAAGAAGTGTTTGCATTTTCAAACGCGGGCAATCATTTCCAGTTACTTTCGTGCCGCGCCACAGTCGTCGAAGTCACCTGTCATTCCACTGTCGCACGACGATTAATGGCACGCTCGCAACAAATACCGTTTTCGATACTTACCCGCAAAAATCGCGGCGAGTCTTCGATCTGCTCTTTATCCCTGCGTTGTGAATTCCTATTTTGCGAGCGGTGTCGCCGCCCATGATTGCCACCGATCGCGAACTCGATGAACTAGTCAAAGACTTTCTCGTGGAAAGCTACGAGAACCTCGTGCGCCTCGATGCGGACTTCCTCACGCTCGAAAAACATCCGACCGACGAGCCGACATTGGCGCGAGTGTTCCGCACCATTCACACGATCAAAGGCACCTGCGGCTTCTTCGGATTTAACAAGTTGGAAACCATCAGCCACGTCGGCGAGAATCTACTCAGCCAACTGCGCGATGGTGCCATTCGACTCAGTCCGAACATCGCCACCGCATTGCTGAAACTCGTCGATGCGATCCGCACGATCCTTCAGCAAATCGAGACGACGGGCATCGAAGGCGATGGAGATTACACGCCACTCGTCGACGCGCTCACGCGGTTGATGAATGGCACGACTGACAGCCAGCCGACAGTTGTGGAATCCGAACCCGTCCGCGAAATGGCACCGACGGGCGGCCTCGCCGATACGACCATCCGCGTCGATGTCGCACTCATCGACAAACTCATGACGCTCGTCGGCGAACTGGTACTTGCCCGCAATCAGATCCAGCAATTCGCTCTGAAACTGGGCGATGCACCGTTCGCACGCAGCGTGCAACGGCTGAATACGATCACCGGCGAATTGCAAGAAGGCGTCATGAAAACGCGGATGCAGCCCGTCGGCCACATCTGGGATCGCTTCCCACGCATCGTCCGCGATCTGGCGGCGCAATGCGGCAAACAGGTTCGTTTGGAACTCGAAGGCAAGGACACCGAACTCGATCGCAGCATCGTCGAGGCGATGAAAGACCCACTCGCGCACATCGTGCGAAACGCGATCGATCACGGCATCGAACTACCCGCCGTTCGGATCGCGCGCGGTAAGCTAGCCGAAGGGTGTTTGCGAATGCGGGCGTTCCACGAAGGCGGCCACGTCATCATCGAAATCCGCGACGACGGTAGCGGGATTCCTCCGGCGAAAGTGAAAGCCAAAGCGATCGAGAAGAAACTCATCACGCTCGAACAGGCCGCGAAGATGTCCGACGCCGAGGCGATTTTGCTCGTTTGTACCCCCGGTTTTTCGACGGTCGATGCCGTCACGAATCTATCCGGGCGCGGCGTCGGGATGGACGTCGTCAAAACGAACATCGAGGCCATCGGCGGTACGCTCGACATCGATAGCGTCGTCGAATGCGGTACCGCGATTCGCGTGAAAATTCCACTCACGCTGGCGATCGTACCCGCACTCGTCGTCGAGAGCGGCGGCGACCGTTACGCGATTCCGCAGATCAATTTACTCGAAGTCGTACGGCTGAAAATCGCTTGCCGAACGGCGCAAATCGAGTACGTTCACAACGCACCGGTGTATCGCCTGCGCGGTCGATTATTGCCGCTCGCGTTCTTACGCGAACAACTCGAATTGCCCGAAAGTGAAGCGGAAACGGCGTATATCGCGGTGCTGCAAACCGACGGACGTCAGTTCGGGTTGGTCGTCGATGCCGTGTCCGATTCGCAAGAGATCGTCGTGAAACCGCTCGGCCCCGATTTGAAAACGCTCGGCATTTACGCAGGAGCCACAATCCTCGGTGACGGCCGGGTGTCACTCATCCTCGACGTACTCGGACTCGCGACGCGGGCCGGACTCCACGAGATGGCAGAGACATCGAAACCATCCGTATCGACATCGACCGGCGTACAAACGTTACTCGTCCTCGGCATGGGCGAACGTCGCCTCGCGATACCGATGCGGCACATCGCTCGGCTCGAGAAAATCGCCGTTCGGGCGATCGAGCGAGCCGGCGATTTGGAAGTCGTACAGTATCGCGGCGAGATCCTGCCACTCGTCCGGTTCGCGCAACTTTTGAATGGAGTGTCGACGGCGACACCCGATGCGGATTTGGCGGTGGCGGTGTATTCGGTTGCCGGTAGGCTCATCGGCCTCGTGGCGGATCGCATCGTCGACATCGTCGAAACGACGGTAGAACTTCGACCCACTGCCGTGCGGCCCGGAGTCCTCGGGACGGCGGTCATTCAGCAACGCGTTACTGAAATCATCGACGTACCTGCTTTGCTCGAGTGCGGGAGTTACGCCTGATGTCAGCCACCTGTCAGCTCTGTACGTTCGTGCTCGACCGACGCTGGTTCGCGGTCCCGGTCGACGACGTTCAAGAGGTGCTTCGCTTCCAAGACATGACGCGAGTCCCGCTTGCCCCAAAGGCGATTGTCGGCCTCATCAATCTGCGCGGGCGAATTGTCCCAGCCATCGATTTGCGCACGCGGCTCGAACTTCCACCGCGTGCGGAAGGTTGCCGACCGATGAACGTCGTGGTGCGAACAATCGACGGCCCGAAGGCGTTACTCGTCGATGAAATTGGCGATGTACTCGAACTAGCGAACGATGCATTCGAGCCGCCACCGCACACCGTTCGCGGTCCCGCACGCGATCTCATTCGTGGGACTTACAAGCAACAGAACGCTCTCATTCATCTGTTAGACGTGTTCAAAACCGTAACGTGTGGCACGCCCACAATTTAATATTCGCTTTCGGAGTCCTGAAAATGTTATCGTTGCCCCGACTACCGTTTCGACGTCTGCGTACGAAATTAACGCTGCTTTTCGTGATGTTAGCAGTCGTTCCACTGCTGGCGAGCGGCTACGTGGCCGACGTGCGAAACCGGTCCGATACGCGAGAACGATCTGGCGTGAATCTACAAAATCGCGCCGAAGCCGCCGCGATGCAACTCGACCGATTGTTATTCGAGCGATACGGCGATGCGCAAGCATTCGCATTCAACCCGATGTCGCGCGGCGCACCGGAAGACGTGTCGAAGGCCGCCGATTATTACATGACGGCGTATGGCTTTTACGATCTGCTCTTCGTAGCCGATGCCGATGGTCGCATCCTCGCAACGAACACCGTCGACCATCTCGGCAAGCCGATTTCCACGAAGAATCTCGTCGGCAGGAACGTTTCCGATGAAGCCTGGTTTCGCGACTGCATCAGCGGGCAAGTCAAACCGGACGATTCGTTCGAGCAAGATGTCAACGAAGACAAACTGGTTGCGGAGGTATATCGAACGCGAGGACTATCGCTCACGTTCGCTGCACCAATTTACGATGAGAAAGGCAAAATCGTTCGCGTCTGGTCGTCGCGCGTCTCGTGGGAGCGTGCCGTTACTTCTACGCTAAAAAACCTACGCGATGAATTTGAACTTTTGAAACAGACATCCGAAACGCAGCTCGTATCGAAGTCCGGAATCGTCCTCGACGACTACGATCCGAAAGCGATTCTCAGTTACAACATTGCCGAGGCGGGACTCGAAGCCGCCAAGCTCGGAACTGCGGGTAGGAAAGGTTACACGATCGAACGGCACAACCGCAAGCCGATCGACACGATAAACGGTTACGCCACGACGCGCGGATTTTTGGGCTACAAAGGCTTCGACTGGACGGTTCTCGTTCGTCAGGATACCCGCGAAGCATTTGCGGCAAATGATGCCGTGCGGGTGAATACGATCGGCATGGCGGCCATCGCGATCGTCGTCGTATTCCTCGTTTCGTTCTGGCAGGCGACTTTGATTGCGAAGCCGATGGTGCAGACGGCGGACGTGCTCCAACAGTTCGCCGATGGTGACTTGACCGCCCGCGCATCGGTGGAAACGAAGGACGAAATCGGCCGCATGGCCAGTGCTGCGAACAGTGCCATCGGCAGTATCCGCGACGTAATCGGCAAGGATCGCGTCGATTGGAAGGGCGTTGCGGCCGCACAAAAAATTGCAATTGAAGCGAGCGAAGACATCGTTGCGCTCGGCCTTTTGCTCGAAGCCGTCTCGCGCGCCAGGACGACAGAAGAAGCCATTCGCAACACGCTCGAAACGATTCGCAGCGCGTATCACTGGACTTACGGGTCTTACTGGTCGATCGACCCGAAGGATAATTTGTTGCGATTCGTGCACGAGTCCGGAACGGTAAACGACGAGTTCCGTCGCATAACCCGTGAGACCGTCGTCCGTGAAGGTGACGGTTTAAACGGTCGCTGTTGGCGCAGTCGCGATGTCTTCTACACACCGGACCTCGGTCAAATTTCGGATTGCCCCCGTCGCACGATCGCGATGCAATTGGGCATTAAGTCGGGTGTCGCGATTCCGATCAGCGTAAATAATAAAGTGATCGCGACGCTCGATTTCTTCATGACCAACGGCGTGGCACTCACCGCATCGCGGATCGACACGCTGCGGAAAATCGCCACACTCGTATCGTTCACGATCAGCCGATACGAAGCGGCCCGCACCCAGTCGATGGTGGAAAATGCCCCCACGGCCATCCTCTACGCCGACGCACAGGGGCGTATTCAGTTCGTGAATCCGGCGGCGATCCGCTTGTTCGAACGGGTAGCCAAACACTTGCCGTTCCCCGCGAGTCGTTCGATCGGCGAGTCGATCGAACCGCTTGGAAAATTGTCCGAACACCCGCGCCAGAGCCTGATCGACCCGAACGGGATGCCGATTAAAACGACCCTGCGACTCGGTGCGGACGCGATCGAAACGTCGGTCAATGCAATCTACGGCCAAGACAAAATCTACCTCGGCATCATGGTCTCGATGGAAATCGTTACGGAGAAACTCGCTGCCGAAGAACGCGAACGACAGATGATCGACCAGATGAAAACGGTGCTAGGAAAGATTGCGGAGAATTCGAATGGCTTACTGTCCGCCGGGCAGGATCTCGCAGTCGTCAGTCATCAGATGAGTGCCGCGGCCGAAGAAACGTCCGCGCAATCGACCGTCGTTTCCGCGGCCGCCGAGCAAGTGAGTGCGAACGTCACGACGGTCGTGACGGCTGTCGACGAGATGAATGCGAGCATCAACGAGATCGCCAAGAACGCGAACGAAGCGGCGAAGATTGCATCGACGGCGGTGGTGGCTGCGGGCAAAGCGAACGCCACCGTAACGAAACTCGGCGCGAGCAGCGCGGAAATTGGCCAGGTAATCAAGGTGATTACGTCAATCGCGCAGCAAACGAACTTGCTCGCACTCAACGCGACGATCGAAGCCGCTCGCGCCGGGGAAGCCGGCAAAGGCTTCGCGGTCGTGGCCACCGAAGTCAAAGAACTCGCGAAAGAAACCGCGAAGGCGACCGAAGACATTAGCCAAAAGATCGAAGCGATCCAACGCGACACACGTGGGGCCATCGACGCGATTGGGCTAATCACCGAGACGATTTACCGCATCAGCGACATCTCGAACACGATTGCATCGGCAGTCGAGGAACAAACCGCGACATCGGTGGAGATTAGCCGAAACGTCTCCGAGGCGGCGAAGGGCACGGCGGAAATCGCACAGAATATCACATCGGTCGCACAGGCGGCGGGCGATACGTCCGAAGGGGCAACGGGGGCGCAAAAGGCGGGCGAACGCCTCGTCGACATGGCCGCCGAGTTGCAACATTTGGTCGCGCAGTTTCAGCATTTGGGCAACGGACGCGATGCGATACCGGCGGTCAGTTCGGCCACGCCGCCACCCGTTTCGACCTTTGCTACCAAGCGTTTACTGCCAACGATCTCGCGATCGATCGCAAATGGGGTTCGATCGTAATATTTGTCTACAACGGAGGTTCGTACGATGCGTGCGTTGGTAATCGACGACTCGAAAGTGATGCGGAGCATCCTTTGCAACATGCTCAAAAAGCTCGGCTACGAGACGACCGAAGCCGGGGACGGCAAGGCTGCGCTCGAAGTACTCGGGCCGCCGGGGCAGTTCGATCTGGCGATGGTCGACTGGAACATGCCCGTGATGAACGGGTTCGAATTTCTGCTCGCGGTTCGGGCCGATCCGGAGCGTGCGGACCTTCGCATCGTGATGGTGACGACGGAAACCGAAACGTACCAAATGACTCGCGCGCTCGCCGCTGGGGCGAACGAGTACGTGATGAAGCCGTTCTCGCGGGAAGTTCTCGCCGAGAAGCTTTCGCTGCTCCTTGCGACTGCCGCCGTCTGAGGAACCCGTGAGCAAAATTCGCGTCCTGATCGTCGACGACTCGGTCGTCGTGCGAAAAATTGTGGCCGACATATTGTCGACCGACCCCGAACTGGAAGTAGCCGCCGTGGCTGCGAACGGTCGGATCGGCCTCGCCAAGTTCGCGCAATTGCAACCGGACATCGTCACGCTCGATGTCGAAATGCCGGACATGGACGGGCTGGAAATGCTGGCCGCGATCCGGCGGATCGACCCCGCAGTGCCGATTATCATGTTCAGTTCGCAAACGGAACGCGGGGCGAAAACGACGCTCGAAGCGCTGTCGCGCGGGGCGACCGATTACGTGACGAAACCGACGAACGTCGGCAACCTCGCGGAAGCCCAACTACGGATTCGCGAGGAGTTAATCCCTCGAATTAAAGCGTTTTGCCGCAAGGTGATCGCTTCGCCCGTTCGTGCGGCTACCGGCTCAGGGCCGATCCGGAACGTGCCGCGATCGCTGACCGAACGCCCCGCAACGGTGTTGGCTATCGGCTGTTCGACGGGCGGGCCGAATGCGCTGCGTGCGATTTTGTCCGACTGGAAAGCCGATCTGCCGGTGCCCGTGGTGATCGTTCAACACATGCCGCCGGCGTTCACGAAACAACTTGCCGTCAGCCTCACGAACTGGACGGGCTTGAACGTGACCGAGGCAAGCGACGGCGACAAAGTCGTGCCGGGCGGTATCTACATTGCGCCGGGTGACAACCACATGACAGTCGTTCGACGACCTGCAGGTGCGTTCGTGAAACTCGAACGCACGCCACCGGTGAATGCCTGTCGCCCAGCCGTCGATATCTTGTTTCAATCGGTCGCCGAGGCGTACGGCCCCGGCACGATCGCGGCCGTCCTTACCGGAATGGGCAAGGACGGACTGCGTGGTTGCGATGCGATTCGGCAACGCGGTGGGCGAATCGTCGTGCAAGATGAAGCGACGAGCGTCGTCTGGGGAATGCCCGGCTCGGTCGCAGCGGCAGGCTTGGCCGATGCGATTTTGCCACTCGACCGGATCGGCACGGAACTCGATCTCCGCGTGCGGGCCAGCCGTCGCGCCCTCGTTGCCGGGGGGGTGTAACCATGCGAAACCTCGACGCGATTGGCACCGAAGATTTCGATCGCATCCGCACGATGGTCCGTCAGCAAACGGGCATCGTGCTCGAAGACAGCAAGCGATATTTAATCGAGTCGCGACTGTCGATTTTGGTGCGCAAGGAAGGGATGGAGTCGGTCGATGCACTGTTGAACGAGCTACGTGGCAGCAGCTCTTCGTGCGAATTGCGTGGGAAAATCGTCGAAGCGATGACGACGAACGAAACGAGTTTCTTCCGCGATGGGCACCCGTTCGAGGCACTGCGTCGGTTTGTGATTCCGGAGCTAATGCGGCTTCGCGCGAAGGAAAAACGCTTGCGGATCTGGTGTGCGGCGGCCTCGACGGGGCAAGAGCCGTACAGCCTGGCAATGCTGTTGCGGGAACATTTTGCCGCGACGCTCGTCGGTTGGAACATGCAGATACTCGCGACGGACTTTTCGCCGGCGGTACTCGATGTCGCCCGGTGCGGTCGCTTCAATTCGATCGAGATGAGTCGCGGACTGACAATGCCGTATCAGTCGAAGTATTTCCGCCGAGTCGACGCCTCGTGGGAGATTCACGAGAGCATCCGCGCGATGATCGAATTCCGCCCGCTGAACTTGATCGGCACGTGGCCCGCGATGTTGCCGTACGATCTGATCTTGTTGCGGAACGTGCTAATTTATTTCGATCTCGCGACGAAACAGACGGTGCTGCGACACGCGAAAAAAGTGCTGCGTGGCGATGGGTATTTGTTTCTCGGCGGGGCCGAGACGACGCTGAATATCGATGCGGGTTACGTTCGGGAAACGGTTGGAGATTCGGTTTGTTACCGGCCACGCGGTTAATTTTCATACACACTACGTTCGGCATGAGGGGTTGCATATGGCTATCGGTGCGCAAGAAGTCCGACTGTTTATCGCAGAAATTTGGCAGTTGATTTTGTGTCGGGACGTCGAACCTTCGGCGGAACCTGTGGGTGCGTGGCCGGAGAGTTTGCTCGGTTGCGTACAGATTACGGGGGCGTGGCGCGGCACGGTTTCGATTGAAATGCCGACCTCGTTCGCTCGCCGATTGACGGCAACGATGATGGCGCTCGACGACCCGAGCGAAGTAACGCCGGACCTCGTGAAGGACGCGCTCGGGGAACTCGCGAACATGTTTGGGGGGAACGTGAAAGCGGTTCTGCCTCCGCCGTGTTACTTATCGTTGCCCGCCGTCGGGCCGGGTGGTGGCGGCGAGATCGAAGGCGTTCTTCGACGAAACCTCGTCGATATCGGCTTCATTTCCGGCACGGACACATTCCGCGCCTGCATCTCGCAAGTCGAGTTCGACGACCAGCTCCCCATATTGAACGCACCGAAATTGCAACCGCATCGCGTGAAGTCGCACCGTACTACGAACGGCACGAGCCTGTTACAGCAGAGCGATTCGATGCTGATGAAAGTGCGATAACTCAGTGCCGCAGCGGCAGGCGTAACCGGAAGCGGCTGCCGCCCGTTAGTCCTTCGGCGGTCAGGTCGCCGCCGTGTTCGCGTAACACTTTTCGGCTGACAGGCAAGCCGAGACCGGTCCCGCGATTGCCCTTCGTGCTCACGAACGGTTTGAAAATCTCTTCGACTTTGTCGGCGGGTATGCCCGGTCCGTTGTCGGTCACATCGAGTTCGACCCACTGCCCATCTTCGGATAATCGCAACGCAACTTCGAGCCGTGCCACCGGTTGATCTTCGATGGCGTCGATCGCGTTTCCCACAATGTTCAAGAGCGCGCGGTGGATGCCTTCGGGGTCGCACATCACCGGCGGGAACGACACTGGCGGGACGAACGAGAGGGTGATGCCTCGCTCGGTCAGGCGGCCTTTCACGATCTCCAAAACGTCTCCGATCAACTTCACAGCATCGATCGTTTGGATGCTCGGTTCGCGCTCTTTGGAAAAATTCAACATGTCGAGAATCAGTTCGTCGATCCGCGCCTGATTCTTCTCGACGAGCGTCCAGCCCTTTGTCAGAAGCTCGCGATCCCCATCGAGGCCCATGCGCACCATGCTCGCACCGAAGCGTACACCTTGCATGATGTTCTTGATATGGTGCGACATACCCGCGATGGTCTGCCCGACGGCGGCGAGTCGCTCGGCGTTCACCAGCGCCTGATAGTATCGCGTTTCTTCGACTGCAAGTGCCGACTGGTGCGCGATCGCGACGGCCAGTTGCAGGTGGTCGTCGGTGAATTTTGGCGCGGCCGATCCGCCGCTGTGCGTATCGAGGAAGAGCGCGCCGACCATCTCGTGGCGGCCGCACATCGGCACGCAAAGTACCTCGCGGATGTGGTGCCGCGCGATGCTCTCGCCACCGCGGAATCGGTCGTCGGTCGCGGCGTCGGAAACGAGAATTCCCTTGCGTTCGCGCATGACGTATTCGACGACAGTACGGCTGACGCTGAAGGTTTTCGGAGTGCTGCCATCGCGCGCCCGCACCGCCTTCGGCATCGCCACGCCCGTCTCGGCATCGACGATCATGAAACAACCTTGATCGGCATCGGCGGTGTGCAAGATCAGGCTCATGATTCGTTCGAGCAATTCATCGACATCGAGGATGTTACTTACGGCGTTCGCGGCCTCGTACATCACCGCAAGGTTCGCCAACCGCGACCGCAACCAGTCGGTGTTCGCGCGGGTCGGATCGCTGAGGATCGCGGTGCCGGCGTCGGCGGGGATGCTGCGTAAAATGCTCGATTGAAATGCGCGATCTGGCTCGAAAGACAGGCGAATCGCGGCGGTGTCGTCGTTTTCGGTCGGCGTGTGCGAATCGGCAAATAGCAGGATGGTTTCGCCGAGTGCGATGCGGTCGCCTGGCCGCAAGTCGGCCGATTGCACGAGGCGTTCGTTGAGGTGCGTCCCGTTGCCGCTGCCGAGATCGACGAGGCGGTAACCCGAGCCGGATTTACGCAGTTCGAGGTGCTTACGGGAGATGCGCGTGTCGTGCAAGTGGATCGCATTCGAGGAGTGCCGCCCGATACCCACGACCGCGCCCGACAGATCGAACTGCTTGCCGCGATCCGCACCTTTGACCACGACGAGCCGGGGCATGATGGGACTCCGCTTTCACTTCTTCTCGCGTTTCGTCGGCACGAATTGCGTGATGTCGAGGCCGTCTTTCCCGAGGAATGAATCGAGTATATCGACGCGGCCCCGGCCTTTCATGCCGAGTAGCACGCGGCCCATTTCTTCCCACCAGATGCCCGCGAGAATGTCCGGGTTCGTCGCCTTCAATCGCTCGTATTGCTCGAGGCGTTTGCGAAATGCGTCGGCGTCGGCGAGTGCCAGAGTTTCGCGTTCGAGCTTGTACGACGACGATTGTTGTTCGAGCCGGAACTGCAAAGACTGCACTTCGCGGAGGCGTTGGCTCGCTTCTTGCCGCGCCTGATTTTCCTTCGTGCGAATGCTGGTTTGTGCTTGATTGACAGCTTCAAACGCATCGCGAACTTCGGCGGGCGCGCCGAGGAAATCGACGCTGATCCGCTGCAACACGATGCCCAGGCGGTGCGATGCGATCCGCTCGGGCAGGCGCTCCATGGCCCATCGCGGCAACTCGGCGCGTCCCGTGAGCAGGACTTCATCGACGGTTCTGGCACCGACCCATTCGCCTGCCACCGTTTCGGCTTCGCGGCCCAGAATCGCATCGACGCGGTCGCGCCCGGCAAGGTAGCGTTCGAGTTCGCCGTCGCGTTCGTCGATCGCATATTCGAGGACGAGCTTCACGTTCGCGAGGTTTTGATCGCCCGTTAGCAGTTGCCCCACGGGAGTAGCAGATGCGTCGTCGAGGGCATCGGGCGAGTAGCCCACATCGAGTTGGATATTGCGGATCGCGATGCGGTCGACGCGGTCGAACCCCCACGGCAAGCCCACCCACAACCCCGCACCCGGACGCGCCACCACGCGACCGAACCGCGTCACCACCGCACGTTCCTCGGGGCGTATCTGCGCAACACCCGTCGCCAGGTACGCAAGCCCGATCAGCACCGAAATCGTTCGCACTCGTCGCATGGGATGCCGAGGATTGAGGTCGAGTTCGTTCGGCGAAACACCAAGAAATCATACGCAGATTCGGCCTCCTTGGCAGTAGTCCCGTCGAAACGGCTCAACCGCAGGGTCGGCGATCGCGTATAGTCATGTTGTTGCTACCGTCGCGGAGACATCTCGTGGCTAAGACTCCCATCACCCAACCGACTCGTCGAAGTTTTCTCGTGATGCTCGGCAGTACCGTTTTGGGCACGTATTTTCTGCCATCGGTCAAAACACTCGCGAAAACCAAGATCGCGATCGCAGCGCCGTTGCGTAGGCTTTTGGACGTGCCGATCAAGAGATCGCTCGGTTCGGGACGGTATCTGTTGGTCTGGATGGAAAACAGGGATAACGAAGGCGTTGTCTTGATGAACTGGAAGCCGGAAACGCCCGAGGAGTTCGCGGAATCGCGCCGGTTCTACGAAGACTGTCGAGGATATCACACGCCACTCGATCTGACGTTGCCATTGCCAAAGCGGATCCCCAGTGAGGTGCCATTCATTCGGGCCATGATCGATCAAATGATTCGTGAGGATGGCGTCTACGATCCCAGGCCATTCCTCGAATGGGCGTCACTTCGCGAAAGGCTCGGCGATCCGGCGGGCGAGTACGTTCGCATCAGTACGCAGATCGACCAGCTTCCGGACGATAGCCCCGAAGTCGATCTGCTGAACGAACGTTGGCGTAAGTTGCAAGACACCTACGTGCCCGACGCGATGATTCCGCCGCTGACTGGACTCGGATTTCGCTTCGATGTATTCGGTACATTTTACCCGGACGAATACATCTCGACCCAGGGTCTGATCGATATTCTCGATGTCGAACGACCGGGAGTTATACCCGAGCAGGCGGAACGACTATTTGCCTTTGCCCCCGCGCTTCACAAACTCGATTTCAAGTACGATTGCATCGACTTTCCAGGCGTAGCCGCTTGCAAGCCAATGTCGCAAATCACCTCGCTGCGGTTCTCGATGGTGGGCGTGGAATTACCGGGCATCGAAGCGCTGTTGCAGTCGCCGTATCTGGGTCGACTTTTGGATCTCGAAATCAGCGGAGACAAACTTGGACCTGGGTTGGGCAAGGCACTCGCAAAATCACAAGTACTCGGGCAACTGCGGTCGCTCGAGATTCACGGCAATGCGCTCGAGTGGGAAGGGTTCATTCCGCTCGTCGCGAATCGCAAGTGTGGCGGATTGAAAGAATTGCTCATCGGCAAGAATCATCTCGACGCAACATCGATACTCTCGTTGGCGGAGTCGCCGCACTTCCCGCGGCTGGAAGTCTTGTCGTTGTCGGAGAATCCCATCGGCGATGAGGGCTTGACGAATTTGTCCAAAGCCGCGTTCCTATCGAACCTGGTCTCGCTCGAACTGAAGAAATGTGGACTTGAGGACAAGGCGGGTCAAATCCTTGCCGACTGTCAGTTTCGCCGATTAGAATCGCTCGCGCTCGATGCGAACGCATGGACCCCACCCTCAATTGACGCGCTCCTCGCTTCTCAGTACCTGTTCGCACTGAAACAGTTATCGATGAATGAAGCCGCCCTCACAGACGACTCGGTTGCGTCGATCGCAAATTCTCCGTCGCTCGAGAACCTTCGCAGCCTGTCGCTGGAATTCAACCACATAACAGTCAAAGGCGCGATCGCACTGGCGAAATCGCCGTACCTGAAGAAATTGGAAGTCCTCGCACTTACAGCGAACGAGTTGGATGACGATGCGATCGAAGCGCTGTGCGTCTCGCCGTTGTTGGCGAACGTCCGCGTATTAAAACTGTCTAGCAATCCGATCGCGAGTGCCGGCGCAAAAGCGATCTGCAAGTCGCCATATCTGGGGAATTTGAAAGATTTGTACATCGACAAGTCAGGCATTGGCGACGCACGACAGCGACTGATCGATCGCTTCCCCGAAAGTAATGTGACATTCGGCGATTGAATCGTTCGACGACGACACCCGACTTTACGTTGCGTACCAGGCGATGAGTTTCGGGAGTTCGGCCTTTGCCGTCAGGACTTTCATCGCCCAGGCTTGTTTGCCGGAGCCGAGCATCGGGTTGAACCCGAAGTTGTCGTCGACGATGCGCACGGCGGCTTGCACCGCTTCCAGTGGCGGTTTGCCACCGGCCACGAATAGTCGGGCGAGCCACATTGCGGCGGGGTAAGTCAGCACGAGCGCCTCGAAGCCGAGCCAGTACGATTGGTCGAAGTTCGTTCGCCCGCAGAACTGGAGCGATTCGAGTTTCACGCGATAGAAACGTGCGAACAATTCGTCGACTTCGGGCGGAAGCGTGCCGAGCGGTTTCTCGGCGTCGGCGAACGTGACGGCTTCGTTCAGGTGGCCGTGAACTTTCGGCACGCGGCCCGCACCGAGCGCGAAGCGATACCCCGCGATGCCCCGCCCCCACGCGCTACGCTTCGCCATGTCCCCCGCGTTCAACCCGACGTCTTTTCGCGCGTATACCGCCGCAATCTGCCGAAACAACACGCGGCCCGCCCAACCCGGTTTCGGTGGGTGCGCGGGCAACTCTTCGCCGCCGATGACGCTCGTCAGTTCCAGAAACTCCGTGAGTCGCGCGCCGCTAATTTTCTCGAAACTCGACTTCTTGCAAAGCTCCATCAGCGCGAGCGCGTGGCGCAACTTGCGTTCGATCGGCACTCCGGGCGCGATTATGATGTTCGTTAATGCGGTGGTGATTCGCAGCAAATCGGCCCACGGGACGGACTGCCCCGGCTGGAGTGGCGGCGCGGGTAGATCGCCGGGCGTCTTCTTGTCGACTTCGACGAGTGCCGCATATTCGCGTGCCTCGGCAGCCCGATCGCGCATCGGTCGCCCGAGATTTTGCAACGCGGATGGGCATGCAAAACGAACGCCGACTCGCCAGTGATCCCCGGCGGGCACCATCACGAACGGGTAGACGCGACACGGCATCGGCTTGGCCGCCGAACCGAACTTCGCGTGGATGCGGCAACGATTATCCGCACCGAGGAACACGCAACCGCCATCGGGCCGATGGTTCAGCCGAAATCGCTGTTCGGACTTGTCCCACGCGAAAAACTCGACGCCGGCGAGGTCCGGTTCCGCGTGCCAGTTCTGCGCTTCGATCTTCGCTTTTTCCGCATCCGAAACGTGAACGGCATACGTGCGGCAACAGTCCGAGCAACCGTGACAGTCCCAGTTTTGTACGATCGGCAACGAACGAACCGGCATCGGCATGAGCGAACCTCACTTCGACGGCGTGATGTAAAACATCACGAAGAATTTCTGCACATCGCGCGAATCGGGCGGCAGGAACGCACCTTCGACGGCCGCGACGAACACGCGCTCGCGGACTCGGTACACGCGCACCGTGCGGGTACTCGCGCGGTCCGCGAGGCTAATCACATACTCGCGGCAAATATAGTTCTGTTGGGAGGCCGGTTTATCGCTGACGAGCGTGCCGTTCGCGGCGGCGGTTAAACCCTTTTTCACCTCGTCGAAAAAGCGATCGTCCGGCACACCTTTTAGCGTGTCGGGCGGTGGCCCATCCGCCAAAAAATAGATATCGGCGTTACCGGCCCCCGCAGACCGAAATGTGCGCAGCTTCCAACCGGCAATCAACTCGGCACCGTCGGCCTTCATCTCGACCGGCACTTGTGCGGCATACGATTTGTCCGGCGGGCTGAATTTCGTCCAGTTGTCGTTGCCTTGTGCGAACCCTTTGCGGATCGATTCGATCCACTCGATTTTCAAAAAGTACAGGCTGGCCGCGAGGAAGTACCCGACGAGCAATAGCGAGAAGATGCCTTTGATCCGCGTCGAAAACTTCCAGTCGGCGGCGAGCACGACACCGAGGCAGAGACCCGAAAAACCGATGGCGATGGCCACGGGTAACGCGAACGTGAAGAACGATTCCTTGCCCGAAAGCAATGGCCCAAGCAACCACAACAGCGGCACCCCGAACGGCAACAGTGCCAGCCCGACGAGTATGCTCTTCGGCCCGCTGTTGGGCTTCGGCGCGTCGGGGTCGATGTGCCGAATCGGGTAAACGACGGGGATCGTTCGCGCGGGCGATTGTGCCAACTCGACTGGGTTCGCCGCGAACGGACGGGAGCAAAGCGGGCACGACACGCCCCGACCGATCGCCGTTTCGGGCACGCGGGAGAGACCATCGCAATGCGGACAGCGGACAGCGTAATTCATGATTTTAGAATAGCGGAGGAATCGTCGGACGCGACGAAAAACCGGATTTCACGTAGTGGCCTATTTGTTAGTGTGTTGACCGGGAAGTTGCCGTTACGGGGATTTAAGAACCTTGCCGAACACTCTTCGACACCTAGTGGAATAAATACAAGCAGGAATAACTATCCGGCCTTTCGCATCAGTGAAGTAGTCCTCTCGCAAAGCAGTGGCCATTTGCTTGCAGAACTGTTTGCGAATATCTGCGGGCTGAGGCTCCCACAGATCCTGTCTCATGGCGAATGCGTACAAATCATCGAGGATCAAAGGGAGTTTGCCGCCGCTTTGCAAATACGACTTGTAGATCCGCCTCATTTGCTCGTTGAACGTGGACGCCAAGTTTTTCATCGCAGCACCTCGTATTGCAAAAAATCATCCCACTTTGGGCGTGTGGCCCCAACCGTCAACCATCGCGGATTCGATAGCCTTTTCTTTGACTTTAACTAGCATCTCTCTGTGCTGGCTGGGGTGCATTCCCCGCCCATGGAGTTGCCCCGCAATGATCCCCGGATGAACTTTAATCCGGTTCGCAAACTGGTTGATGCTCTGCTTCGAATACAATGGGTGGGTGCGAAGGATGAAGCGGTTCATGTCCTCGTCGCGGACCAGGTAATTCGACGCCCACTTGTCCGCGCGCATCTCGAAATCCGGCTTTTGTTCAGTTTTGTTGGCGCCTTCGCCGACCAGATTGTCGTCGATCGAACATTCGTCATCATGAAACACATGCGCGAGTTCGTGCGCAAGGGTAAACCAGAAGTTGTCGATGCGGTCATACCGCAGTGACATGACAATCACAGGCGTTTCCCTGTCATTGATCCAAAAGGTGGCCCCGTCCATCCTCGTCCCAGTTAGGTGCTCCACGACCACAAACCGCACCCCGAGATTCGCAAGCATTCGCGGGACGTGCCTGACGGCCGCTTCGTGGGCGACCAGTTTGTGCAAATCAGCCAGTCCTGATGCGAACGTCTTCTTGTCGTACTTCGCCGCCCCGACCAAGTTGGCCAACGACGAAGCCCGTAGCACCCACGCGAGTTGAGCGGGCGTGTGGCCGCAATACGAACTCGACTTTCGTGCCGCGAACGCGAACGGCAGTTCGATCGACTGTTCTAAAACCTTAACGCCGAAAAAACAGTTCAACTGCCGTTCGATCTCATCCGCCGTGCTGCAAGGCTCGACCCAGTTGCGTTTGACCATTTCCTTAAACGGGGCCTTTTCGAGAAGCGCCTGTTTCTTTTCGAGAAGACGGCGACGTTCCGCGATCTCGCCAGCATTCTTCCCTTCGGCAGCTTCTTTCTTTCGCAGTAAGCCGAGACGATAAGTGCCTTCCATGCCGACCCATAGTTCGGCGCTCGTTCCGAACGCTTCACCGAGGTCTTGTGCAGTCTCCGGGGTGATGTTCTTCTTCCCGGAAATAATCCCGTTTACGAGTTGGACCGGGCGGCCCATAATTGTCGCCAGATCTGCTTGCGACCACCCCCGCGATTCCAGTTCATCCTTGACGTATTCGCCGGGGGGAAAGATTTCGGCCGGAATTCGTTCAGTCATGGCTTCCCCCTCCATTAGTGGTAATCAACGATTTCAACTACAACCATTGTGTTTTTCGGATCGGACTTCTCGATAGTAAGAATCAGCCTCCATTGCCGGTTCAATCGCATTGAATACTGTCCCTCTCGATCGCCGGATATACTTCAAGTGGGGTGATTCGATACGTACTTTTTAGCCCGACGCGAGCGCGCCAGCGAGGGGAATCCGCGAGAAGGCACGACATTGCAAAAGCGATAATAATCCCTCGCTCGCGCGTTTTGAATCGCTTCGTAGCGGAAGTCGTGAGACTTCTGACGCAGTGGCTTCCCGCGTCCCGAAGTCTCACGACTTCGACTACATCAGAATCGCTTCGTAGCGGAAGTCGTTAGACTTCTGACGCAGTGGCTTCCCGCGCCCCGAAGTCTCACGACTTCGACTACGTCAGAATCGCTGCGTAGCGAAAGTTGTGAGACTTCTGACCCAGCGACTTCGTACGTCCCGAAGTCTCACGACTTCGACTACGTCAGAACCGCTGCGTAGCGGAAGTCGTGAGACTTCTGACGCTGAGACTTCGTGCGTCCCGAAGTCTCACGACTTCGACTACGTCAGAACCGCTGCGTAGCGGAAGTCGTGAGACTTCTGACGCAGTGGCTTCAGTAAGAAGTGGGAGAACCACGGACTGGCGTTGGCGCTCCAGTTCGCCTATGACAATTTCTGCCGAGTGCATCAAACCTTGAAGATGACACCGGCGCAAAAGGCCGGGTTGACGGATCATCGGTGGACGTTGGAAGAACTGATTCGGGAATCATCAACACATTGATAGGGCACTACCGGATTTCGCGACGCGATCGAGGACGGCTTCTGTCGGTCGGAGCGTTCAGAATAGAATACGCATGGAGTTTACCACCGAGGTCTCGTTTATGTTGAGCAACGGCGCGGGTTGGTACTGTCTATGATACTGCCCCGGCTACTTCGCGAACGTACGTTCCGCTCGTTGCGACACCGCGATTATCGACTCTACTTCTACGGTCAGCTCGTGTCGTTCATCGGCTCGTGGGTGCAAAATACCGCACTCATGTGGCTCGTCTACGACACGACCGGCGACCCGCGTTGGCCTGCCTGGATTCTCATCGCACAAGTCGGGCCGACGCTGTTTCTCGGTACGCTCGGCGGGGCCGTCGCCGACCGTTACCCGAAACGCTCGATCATCGTGGCCACGCAAATCGGCTTCCTGGCAAACGCGATGTTGCTCTGCTTTCTGGTTGCGACCGACATCACGTCGCCATTTTTGTTTCTCGGCATTCAACTGGTTAGCGGTGCGATTCAAGCATTCGACTTACCCGCAAGGCTCGCGTTCGTACCGGAGTTGGTGCCGCGAGAAGATCTCGTCAACGCGGTCGGGCTGAATTCACTCCTGTTCAATTCCGCGAGATCGATCGGTCCCGCGATTGCAGGAGGCGTATTCTTTCTCGCGGCGCTTCTTTTGCATCACGGCTATTTACCCGGCTCGCGCGTCGCCACGCTCGGTGCAATCTGGTGCTTTACGCTGAACGCTTTCAGCTTTGCGGCGGTGTTGGTGGCGCTGCATAAAATCGAACGCGGTCGCACGGTGTCGCCGAAATCGACGCAGGGGAAAGATTCGTTCTGGGCGGGGTTTCAATATCTGCGGCGCGAACCGGCGTTGGCGGCGCTCCTCGGGTTGACTGGCTTTTTCTGCGTGTTCGCGTGGCCGATCCTGACGCTACTGCCGCCGTATACTCGCTTGATTTTGGGCGAAGCCGAGCGGACTTATAGCTTGCTGCTCAGCGCATTCGGCGGCGGCGCACTCGTCGGCGCACTCGCCACAGCGACATACGCGAACGACCGTCGCAGTGGCCGGTTCTTGCTGTTCGGTGCCGCAATCAGCCTCGTCGGCTTAGTTGGCCTCGCGTCGACAGTCGCATTTCCAACGGCGGTCGTTTGTTGCGTGTCGATGGGTTTCGGAATGGTGCTTTACCTATCGACGGCCCAATCGACGATGCAGACGAGTGCCCCGAACCATTCGCGCGGCAAAGTGATGGCACTTTGGGCAATGATGCTCAGCGGCAGCAGCCTGCCCGGCCACCCGACCGCCGGGGCACTCGCCGCCAACGTGCCGGTGCCCACCGTGCTGTTCGGAATGGCCGCCGGCATCGCTCTGGCAATGGTCGGCCTAATCATACTGGTGACGAGTGGGAAGCTACGCGCGACAGGGAAATCGGGCGAGTCAGTTGCATGCATTTCTCAGTACGCAAAGCCTCGGATCCACACGAATGGCTTAAGTCAAAAAATCGAAGACGACACGACGTAAGTCGGTTTTTACGTCGTGTCGTGAGAATGTCGCGAAGTGTCGTGGGAATGTCGCGAAGTGTCGTGAGAATGTCGCCACTTGCGCCGGGTTCCGAATGGAGAGCACTCGACATAAACCGTAAACTGGGTTCAGGATACCGCAATCCGCCAGTTAATAGATAAGTCGCGTTCGATCAAAAAGAGGCATTTTGAGACGCCAAAAACCGAAAAACACCCCAAAAACGAGTTTTGGAGGCTCCGGAATTGGCACGGTTCAAAACCCGGTTGCAGTTTTGCCAAATAAGACCACTAAAAATTTGGTTCTGGCGTGATTGGAATTGGGCGAAATCGGACGTAAGTCGTT
>JAYVQG010000055.1:0-10799 GCA_043757025.1 Limnoglobus sp. | reverse complement strand
TTACGTCCGATTTCGCCCAATTCCAATCACGCCAGAACCAAATTTTTAGTGGTCTTATTTGGCAAAACTGCAACCGGGTTTTGAACCGTGCCGAAAATCGCATACGATTGTCGCTGCGATGGCAACGAGAGGTTGAACCCGCCCATCGGCGAGTAGGCATTCACGGTGGCTCGGTAGAGAGTTCATTCTGTGATTACCTTCATTTTTGCGAGTGTCTGGAGCATCTTCACACGTACCTCTTAACCAACACGAATAGAAAGAACACAGCGATGCGACTTTCCCCAAACCAGGAACGATCATGAAACTTCGGCGTCTCGGCAACAGCGACTTGATGATATCGCCCATCGGTTTTGGTGCGTGGGCGATCGGTGGCGGCGCGTGGGCGTTCGGTTGGGGGCCACAAGACGATGCGAAATCGATTGCGACGATCCACGAGGCGATCGATGTCGGCATCAACTGGATCGACACGGCTGCGGTTTATGGCCTCGGCCATTCGGAAACCGTCGTCGCCATGGCACTCGATGGGATCGCAAAACGGCCGTACGTGTTCACGAAGTGCGCCCGCGTTTGGGACGACAATCGGAACATCGGTAAGAGCCTGAAGGCGGATTCGATTCGCAAGGAATGCGAGGCGAGTTTGCGACGATTACGGATCGATGTCATCGACCTGTATCAGGTCCACTGGCCCGAACCCGACGAGGATGTCGAGGAGGGTTGGGCCGAAGTCGCGAAACTGCAACGCGAGGGGAAGGTACGCTGGATCGGCGTCTCGAACTTCGACGCGAGCCAGATGGCACGCGCTGCGAAAATCTCTCCCATCACGTCGCTTCAACCGCCGTATTCGATGTTGCGACGCGAGATCGAAACGGACATTTTACCTTATTGCGAAGCGAATCGTGTCGGTACGCTCGTCTACTCGCCGATGCAGTCGGGGTTGCTGACGGGCACCTGGACCCGCGAACGGATTGCTGCGCTTCCTGCCGACGATTGGCGTAAAGAGAAAAACAAGTGGTTCCAAGAACCGAACCTGACGCGCAACTTCGAACTCGTCGAGCATCTGAAACAAATCGGCGCGCCGCACGGCAAATCGGCGGGCGAAGTGGCCATCGCCTGGGTACTGCGACACCCCGCTGTCACTGCGGCGATCGTCGGCGCGAGGAAACCCGGACAATTGAAGGAGCTAATCGGTGCGGTCGACTGGCGGCTCACCGACGCCGAGGCGGCGAGCATCGCAACGTGGCTGTAAGAATTGGTATTCACGCCGGTCTATCTGGTCGATTCGTTGGCAAATTGCTGTTACTGTCGCTGCAATAGGAAGCCGTTCACTCGCCACCACCACTACTGACTGTCGGTGAACGTTTATCATTATGATCAGCGCGAATTGCGGATCCGCCACGCTTCCGGCGACCTCCCTCCTTGCAATACTGCCACTATCTCCGCTGTCATTCCATCCGAATGATAATACACAACGTATCCGAATCGACGTAGTCCCACGGCCCGAACACCTTCGTCAACTTCCCCGTATCCAAGTGGATTGAGTGTCGTCAACACTTCTTCCACGAATTCCGATCCTAATCCAGACCTTCGACTTTCAAAGTATTGCTGCCCTTGGCGGATGTCGTCTCGAGCCATGAATGCAACGTTTACTGGTACGCTCACGTCCGCTCTCCGAGTAATTCCCGGCGCAGTTCCTCCAACGGGATCGACGATGTGGGGTTGGGGTCTCCGAGCCGTTGTCGCACGACATCGAGGTGCCATGTGGGTACGGGGAGCGAGCTGGTATCGAGCAAACTATCCCATAGCCGTCCGAGCAGCGTTAATCGCTCGTCAACGCTGAGTTCGTCGATGGGTAGATCGGTTGCGGTATGGGCCATTGTTTGCTCCATGGGAATCGCGGTAACAGATCTACATTACCGGATAATTTCCGACAGGCGAAACGAATTACGCGGCACGGGTCATTTGGATGTAGTCCCACATTTGCTCGGCGCTCCAGGCGGTGACGGCGGCCCAGTTACGCGAATCGCCGGGGATGAATCGGCCCACGAGCCGGCCACCGCTGGCACCCGTGAGTAAGGGTAGATTTGCGGAAATGCCATCGACCGTCAGCCCGGCCAACACGGCAGCAGCGGCGGCGTTGCGACCGAGCGCGGGGATGCCGATCTCGTCGGTGCGACGCAGCGGTTCGCCGGGAAATTGCTGTTGCAAAAGCTGCAATAGGAAGCCGTTCCGCACGCCACCGCCACTGACGAACAGGCTGCGTGGCCGTCCGCTGGCGGGTACCGATTGCCGACAACTGCGGCCGATCATTCTCACGATGCGGTGCGTGGACGTACACAGTAAATCGTTCAACGACGCGCCGTGTTTGCGCGCCGCTTCAAATGCGATTGTCGGGCTGAACTGGCCGTGCAAATCGTTCAGCAATTCGTCGATGCACTTCCCTTGGACGGCTTTCGTTCCACCGAGATCGGTCGCGTCCTTTTCTCGAGTGCCTTGGCGAAGCAGCGCATCGAGCAAGCCCGAACAGGGTGCCGCATCGAACGCGATCAGGTTCGTAATTTTCGCATCGGCGGGCAACACCAACACCGAGGCAATGCGGCCGAGATGGATGAGAATGCGGTCTTCGGTACGGCTTTTCGCGAGGAGATAATCGGCGGCGGGCGTGATCGGCCAGCCGCTACCACCGACGGCGGTATCGCGGGCCGCGAAGCGACACCAGACGGTGACGCCGGTTTGCTCGGCAACGAATTCGGCCAAGGAATCGAGCGGAATCGTAGCAGGAAGGTGCAACCCGACGAGTAACACCGAACGCAGATCGACGCGATGCTTTTCGACGAGATGCCGGGCTGCGGACGACATTGCATCGCCGAGTTCGCGCGACGACACGGCTACGCCGCGCCGGAGTTTTTCGCGAACCATCGGCAGAAACGGTGTGCGGGCGTATTGCTCGACAGCGGGCGTGGCGGCCAGCCCCAGCCCACCGATGTGAACGAGGGCGGCATCGACACCTTCACAGCCCGAGCCGATCGACAGCCCGACCAACCAGCGTACGGCGGACATGGCGAACCCTCTACGCCACCATGAGCATCGGTTCTTCGGCGTAGCGAGTGGAGGCTTGCACGAAGCACTCGAAGATCTGACGATCCAGTGCCGAAGCCGTGTCGCATTCGGGGTGCCATTGCAGTCCGACGCAGAACCAGTTCGGGTCGGTCGATTCGATCGCTTCGATGACGCCGTCGTGCGCTTTCGCACAGACGCGCAGCTTGCGACCGAGTTGGTTCACCGATTGATGGTGCGTGCTGTTCACTCGCTGTTCGCCTGCGCCGTAAATCTCTTCGAGGAAGGTACCTTCTTCGATGCTGACCATGTGGCGGTGCGGGCCGCCGGAGGGGTCGTAGTGCGGCATCGCCTTCGGGTTCTCGGCGGGCAGGTGCAGGAACAGCGTGCCGCCGTGGTAGACGTTGATGAGTTGCATACCGACGCCGATGCCGAGAACGGGCAGTTTGCGTTCGACCATTTTCTCGAACAGGTAGCGATCGCTATCGTCGCGGCGAGCGGCCATCAGTTGCACGGCACTCGTCAGTTGCTGGCCGGTTTTGCGTGGATCGAGGTCTTGGCCACCAGTGAAGATGATGCCGGAGACCATGTTGATGTAGGTATCGAGTTCGGCGAAGTTCTCGCGCTTTAGTGGGGGAATCAGGAGCGGAATGCCGCCCGAATTCAGAATGATGTCGATGTAGCCCGCGTTGAGGCGCGCATACGGCGTCTGATTCTTCGTCGCGTAAAAGTCGGTGCAGATCCCGATGAGCGGGCGAGGTGGTGGGGGCGGCAGACTGATCTTGGCCACGATGGGAACCCTCCTGGTTTCGATACCGAACAACCGGGCATCATGCCCGAGTGCAAAATTTACAAGGTCGGGTGGGTGCATTGCAACCCCAATCTGCAAAATTCGCAAAATCGGCACAAAGTGACAGTCGTACGTGAGGAGGATCCGACGCAATTTCTGACTCCGGCGCTCTGCGACACCGGTTTACGTGGGGCACGTTTTTAACGTGCCATTCTCAACATGGCACGTTAAAAACGTGCCCCATATTGACATCAGTTCCTCGACCGCACCGATGTCGGCGCGGGCGCGGTTTCTAGCTTGATCGCCACTTTCGGCCCAACCAGGCTCAGGAAGACTTTGGCCTCGTCGGGTGGCAGTTCTTTCAGTACCTGCAAGGTCTGGCCGACTCGCCAGAAGTAAAATTTGTCGACGGGTTGCGGCGCGAGCATCCCTGCACCACCGAGTGCCGAGCCAATGGCGAGCGTGGCCGGTGGAGGCCACTTTGCCTTCGGTGCCTCATCCACGGGTTTCACCTCGGCGGGTTTCGCTGGCATGATCGTCTCGGTGAGAACCATGCCGTCTTCGTAGAAGCCGTTCACCTTGAACGTGCGGTTTGTGCTGGTGAATTCTTCGCTGATGACCAACTCGTTCCCGGAGTCGAGGGGCTTCCGCTGGTTGTTGAGGAAGTAGTATTTCCGGACGTCGACCTCGGTCTTATCACCGGAACCTTTGAGGCGAATCGCGTAATACTTGTTGCTGGAAATATCCCAGATCCCCGCTTCCGGAGTACCATCTGAGCTTCGCACGATGCCGTTCAGCTTGATGTACGGACTAATGTCTTCTAACGGCTTCTCGGGCGGCGCTGGCGGTGGGTCCGGAATCTTGACGATTTTCTCGGTCGGTAACGGCCCGTGGTAAGGATCCTTCGCGGCCATCACGAGGTAGTTGCGTTCCGATGTCGCGAGCAGGGGCACGAACTGTTGTGGGTTGATGACTCGACCCGCTTCGGGCGAGTTCGAAACGGCGAAATAGCCCGCGCCGCCCGCCACGGCGGCCACCGATGTCGGGATCGGCAACAGAGTACGCCGGTTCTCGGCACCATCGAGAATGATCGCTTCCGTATTGATAATCACCGTGAGATCGTTGCGTTCGGCAGTGAAGATCCCGCGGCGGCTCATCGCGGTCGAACCCTCGTCGGTACGCTTCACTTCAAACCACACGATCTGGTGCAACAGGTTCAGGTGATAATACTCTTGCAGAAATTTCGTCAGGCTCGTCAGGTCGACTTTGTTGAGTCGAATCGAATAGCCGATCCGAGAATACGCGGGGCGTTTCGGTGCGAGTAATGGGATCGAACGGATGTCCGAATTGTCTTTCGAGGCGATCGTGTAGCCCGGTGGGATGCCGGCGTTACGCAACAACCGCGTGAGCATCGCTTCGTATTCGCGGCGTGCCACATCGGGTTCGCTCGGCAAACTACGCTTCTTCGCGATGGTCAGTCGCCGAAGGTCTTTGCGCAAGTTCGTCAGCTTCTCGTCTTTATCCGCATACTCTTCGGAGAGCTTTGCGAGTTGCGTTTTATTTTCTTCTAACGGCGCAATTACGAGTTGATACGCGGCAAACAGCAGGCCGCAGATACCCATGATGCCCAGCGCGAGAATCAATTTGCGTTCGCGGCTACTCATGGTGCGGCCCCTCCACCGAAATTATCTGGGTCGAAGTTGTCCGGTTTCGCGCCCGGCACCGGTGCGAAGATTGCGGGTTCGGCCTTCTTCGGAAGCGTAGCGGTGATCTTCCGCGTGAACTCGGTCGCAGGCCGGTGTGCGATCTGCGCTTCGATTACGAACTGTTGCAACGTCGATTTCGCAGTCGCCGAGCCGCTCGTACCGGCGGTGGTTTTGCGCGCCCCGGAGTAGTAGCGGTCGCGGGCGGCATCCATCGTCTGAACGAGCTTTTCGGCGAGGTCGCGGTCGGCGATGTTCGCCGAATCGGTCGTCACGTTGAGCTTGATCGTCGCCACGGGCTTCGGGGCGTTTTTCTTCTGCGGATTGGCCGGTGCCGCGAGAAGGGCCGCTTTCTCTTTCTCGGTTTGTGGTGGCAGTGCCGTACCGAGGTACGACGTGAGTTTCATTTTGTTTATGTCGGGGAATCGGTCGGCTAAGTCGTACAGTTCGTCGAGCCAGACGACTTGTCTCGCCTCGAAATCTTCGGCTGCGGCGAGGCGTTTGCCGTCCATTTCGAGCGACTTCAGATCGTTATCCGCCTGCTCGACCTGCGCTTTCATGTCTGCGACTTTGCGGTTCGATTGTTCGACCATGAGGTACGCACCGAACGCGAGTGCCCCGAGCACCAAGGCACCCGCCAGCACGCCGACCAACACGCGGCTGCGGTTCGGACTACTCGAGGCACGCGGTTGGCGCGGCTGCATGAAATTGATCGGCGTCGGGCCGACGCCACTTTTCGCCGCGAATTGACCGACGACACCCGCGAAGCGGCCCCGCAGTGTCGCGGGAATCGGATCGGCGACGCGCGAATCGCCGAGCGGGTCGAACGCATGGACTGGCACCGGCAGGCCCGTTTGTAGGCGCGCCGTCCAGCCGATCGAACCCGATGGCGACTCGGCGAGATAGATCGCCTGTACCGCATCGCCGCCCGATTGCGACGCGTACACTGTAAGGTTGCGTTTGAGTTCGCCCAACAGGCTCGCTTCGCTGACCGTTGCAGGGCCGGGTAGCGATCGCGAGAAGACGATTTGCCCCGACCGCGTGACGGTGAATTCGCCGCCCGTTTCGCCGAGGGTGAGTACGCCGATTGCGGCATCGGCCCGTTCGGGGGCGGCGACGGCACCCGATGCGATCGCGTACCCTGCTGCGGCTGCCGATGCGAATGGCCGCGGCGTCACGCTCGCCAGTTTCAACCCGGCTACTTCGCAAAACACCTTCGCCGCCGTGAAGGCATCTTTCCGCAAGAAGGCCACGAGTGCCTTGCGTTCGCCCGACGATGCGTTGCCGAAGTTTATCGGCGAGTAATCGAGGACGACTTCTTCGGGTGCGTCGGTGAGTTCTTTGAGTGCTTGGAAGCGAACGATCGCGGCTTCGTCTTGCGGTGGCGACGGCGGGTGTTTGATCTCTTTTAAGACGACGCGATCGCGGCCGATGGTGAGCAACACCGGCGCGGGGGCGATGCCGGCGTCTTTCAGCAGTTGCTTGAGTTTGCCGCCGAGTTCGACCGCCGTCGACGGCGAGAGCGCCTTTGCGCCGTCGCTGGCAATCAGCGTGCGCTCGATGGCGAACTGCCCGCGCGTCACATTGCCGACGGCGACGTACAGGCCATGAACATCGGCATCTACCGACAGGTAACGGGCCAACGCAGTGACTCCTGATGGTTATTGTCTCGGTGGCGCAAACCCGAGGCCGAGTTCGGTCAGGTCGCGGAAATACACGATTCGTGGCTTGCCGCCGTTGATGTCGATCACCGCTTCGACGCGGGCGACTGGCCCACCGCGGCCGAAGTAGCCGATCGATTGCACGCGGTACGTCTGCGTGTACCCGGTGATGTATCGCTCGATCTGCCGGAAAATATCGGGCCGCATCCCCGCCTGCGTGACGAGCCAGGAGCCGGTGGCATACTCGGCGGTACCCGGCGACAGATTCACCCGCGCGGCCACAGCGGCAGCGGCGTCTTCGGGCGTGACGCCGGGCAATACTGCGAGCAGCGGTTGCGGGCATGTGTTCACGTTGATTCGCGGGTTGAATTCGTAGCCGTTTTTGCACGTCAACTTATCGAGCAACATCGGCAAAATCGTCTTCAGGTACTCCGGCGAATTGAGCGGCGAATCGACGATGACACTCGGTGCATTGGGCATCGCGCCGGGGGCACGCGGCAACGTCACTCGCGTATTGACGAGCGTTAACAGCGAGTTCGCGATCGTTCGTTTCGCTTTGCCACTCGACTTCAGCGACTGTTGCACGGCGGCACTCAGTTCGGGTGGCCCGCCCTTCACGGTTCGGCTCGGCATCGGGATCAGCGTGCTAGAAACGGTGTATAACCGGTACGCAATCGCGTAATCGGCGAGCGCCTGCCCGGCCGCTTCCGCGATCTTCTGGTTCACTTCCGCTAGCGTCGTGCCGTTCACGTAATACCTCGGTGCCCCCGTCGAATCGACGTTCAGTTCTCGCCCGTAAATTGTGAGGTAATCCGACCAGCCGCGCGAGAAATCGCCGCCGTTGCTCTCGCCGGGATCTTGAATTCCGTTGCGGTTGCGGTCGTTCCCATACAGCAGTTCGGGCGTCACCCCGCGTACGAGTAGGAGTTCGTCGAGCGTACTCAGCGGGCCGTTCTTCGGTTTGTACTCGGTGTAGGCACCTGCCTCAGCACCACTCGCGCGTTGGTCTTCGTCGTCATCTAACCAGTCGACAATCGCGTCGGCGAGTTCTTCCGTCATGTTCGGCAGAAGTACCAGCATCGCGTGCAACGACTCACCGGAAGAATCGATCCGCATCATCGCGTTCAGGTTGATTTTGCCGCCTTCATCGGTCACGCCGTACTTCCGCGAGAACTTCTCGGTGCTGGCATCGCCGTTGTCGGTGATGTTGAGCAACGCGAAACGCCCGCCCTTTCGCGAACCATCGGTGGCACCGATCGTCACGTTCGAGAACGCTTGCGCGTTGTCGTACGGGTTGTTCCCCAGTACGTTCGCCACGGTGTCGGGGTCGGCGAGTGCCGCCGCGGCATAATGCACGCCGGAAACTGCGTACGCTTTCGCCTGCGCCGCTTCCATCGAGCGATACGCGACCCGATACTCCGCCGACATCGAATCGGCAAACTGATACGCGGACAACGACAGCACCACGATGACGAGCAGTACCGCGATCAGAACGTAACCGTCTCGCTGTACGTACGATTTTGCGGGAACGATCATTCGGTGACTCCCGTCGTCGTGGCAGCCGGGTCTTCTTCGGCAGCGGGGGGCGTGTAAAGTCCGACCGCGGCGCGAACGGGGAAGACGTGCTGGATCGTTTTACTTTGCGCGGCACCGAGTACCTGAATGACGAGCGTCATGCGGATCGCTCGCGGTGGCCCTTTCACCGATTGTTCGTCGTCGGTCAGATCCGAGCCGGTCCATTCGGTTTGCCACGAGGAGCCATCGAAGTATTCGATGGTCATATCGAGAACTTCATCGGAAATCAGATCGTCGGCCTCTTGCGTGCGATCTGGGTCAGTCGAGTTTCGCACGCCGTCTGCGGTCACATACGGCTTCTCTTGTCGGCAAAGTCCGCCACTCGAACTGAGGTAGTAGGTCACTCGCCGCAAGTCCGGCGGGAGCGTCTTGGCCGACGCCGCCACGGCCATGGCGAGTTCCGGATTGACGAGCGCCGTCGGTACCCGGCTGACGAACAGCGTGATCTGTTTGTCGTTCCCAACTAGGCCACCCTGGAACGGCACATCGGCCGCAGCAGTTCCTTCGGGCAACGTCAATGCACTCGTATCGGCTACTGCAATCGCACTGGCAGCCACCGTTGCCGTTGGTGCGGTCGGAGTGGCAGTGGCGGTCGTGGTAGCGGGAACGCCGCCACCAGACTTTGCCTGCATTGGGCCGATGCAGCCCGTGAAGTCGATCGTCATGCGATTGACGATCGCACGCGAGAGATCACCCTTCGCGACGGCTTCGCGCCCGGCATCGGTTTGCCGTAGCGTCAGGTCAAACGCGACGTACAACGCACCGAGCAACATGATGCTGATCGCGCTGGCCAGCAAGACTTCGAGGAGCGTGTAACCGGGGCGAGTCGTATGGCGTACGATCATGGCGTGGTCCCCGTCGCGGTTGTCGTCGTCGTGGGTTTCACGGCCGCTGCGGCGTTGCCCATTTGAGCGGGGTCGAGGATCATTTGCGTGAGCGTGATTGTTGCCGAACGGCCTTTGCCAGTGTGGCTCGCGGTAATCGTCACCGTATACAGATTCGGCACTTCGGACTGCACCGAGTCGATCGAGTATTCCCAATCGGTTTCGACTTCATACGCACCACCCGAACCGCCGGTAATCGAGATTACACCGGCCTCGACTTCGGCCATCTTCGATTGTGCGAGCCGCGTGCCAGTGGCGTAGTTCAACGAGTCGATTGCGTTCTCGCTGCCCAAGTCGACGAGGCGACCGATGGCGGCAATCGAAAGCAAAAAGATCGCGAGCGCGACCAAAACTTCGATGAGCGTAATTCCGCGCCGCTTCGGGAGAGTCGTCACAATCATGGCTTGGCTCCTCCTACTGCGGACATTTTGCTAGTCGTCGTCACGCCCGTAAGGCCGCGTATACTGATGAGCAACGGCGTCACGCCTTTTTCGGAGACGATCAATTCCGCACTATCTTCGCGGCAGGTACCATCGGCTAAGAATGTCGCGACCCGCTTCCACCCGGAACTGTCTTGTACGGCAAACTCGGCTTCTTCTTCAGTCAATTGTAGCGTTACGCCTTTCGGGAGGTCGTCTTCGCGTATGAGGATCGGGCTACTGTCATCGTCCGAAGTCGCGACTTCGCCGAGCGCTTCGTAGGTATCCGGGGCGATGCGAATGCGACGGCCATCTTCGGAGATGGCGAACCGGTACGCTTGCCCGTTCTCGATCGCCTTCGAGCGAGCCTCAGCCATGCGGCCGCGAACCATGTCCGCAGCTGCCTTGACATAGACATCGCGCCGCGTGGCCGTCAGTGTCGGCAAGATGACCCCGCCGAGAATGATCAGCACCGCCATCACCGCAATGAGTTCGACGAGAGTAACCCCGCGACGTTTTCGTTGAGACATCGCAAGGTTACCTGAACGGATGCGGGGAATGGGCACGGTTCCAATCGCGGCGATCTTGGATAGCCGGTGAATGATTCCACCGTCTACCCACCCACCCATCCCTGGAATCATTCCCGATTTCGGAATCAACCTAATCCACCAACGACTTACGTCCGATTTCGCCCAATTCCAATCACGCCAGAA
>JAYVQG010000054.1:0-36724 GCA_043757025.1 Limnoglobus sp. | reverse complement strand
TTCTGGCACTTCGCGCGGGCGGCCGCTTCGCGTACCTTCTGCACGGCGGGCAATAATAGCCCGATAAGGATTGCGATAATCGCAATCACGACGAGGAGCTCGATGAGCGTGAAGCCCTTGGCGAGTCGCCGAGGCCATCGCGTCATCGCGGACAAGGAACGATTCATAATACACCATGAAAAAGGAGATGTTTGTGGTGAAAATACACCACATTTCAGAGTATCTCAACCAATCGCACGAATGTCAATAATAAATTTTCCAGAATCGGGAACTTTCTCGATTAGTGCCCTCGGCGGATATCCGATGGGGGGTAGCGGACCTCGATGCGGTAGACTTTCTTCACGCGGCAACAAATCTCCCACGTTGCCGGATCGACGCGCTCGGGGACTTCGACTCGGTGAATGTCGACCATCGCGTGGAAGCCGCGCTCCCAGAGGATGTCGATGACCATTCGCAGTGCCAACGGGTCGTCGAGCAGGCACTCTTCGCTGTTGATTTGCGCGTGGCCGGACATCGCGTGTGCGTGGACGATCGGGATGATCTTGCTCTCGATCAGTTTCACCACGTTGCGGAACGTGTCTTCGTGGAGTTCGACGTATTCTTCGAGCCGCGTCACGAGTTCTTGGCGAGCATGTAAGCCCAACTTCGTCGCCACGGGAATGCTGCGAATGAGGTCGAAGACTTCCGGGCTGAGTTCGAGCGAACTCTGGTACGCGAATTCGCGGAGGATATTCCGCTGCACTTCCGGCAAGTCGCCTTCGGCATCGATGAAGTGGAAGTGAAAGATCTTGCGCAGCGACTGCAAGGCGTCGAAGTTCGTTTCCTTGAACACCTTGTAGCGCTTGCGGCAAAGCTGTTCGTCGAAGTCGGTCACGCGCTCTTCGCGTTCCTCTCCGATGCCGGTTTCGCGCACTTGCCGGTTATGCTCGCGGATCTGTTGCCCGCGCGAAAGCTGACGCCGCACGCTGACATCTTCCGAAACGAACAGCAGACTGATGCGGAACATCGGCTTGCGGAACGCCCGCGAAAGCTCGCCGACGCGATGCTCTGCATGGAGTTCGAGCATCGCGTTGTAGAACATTTTGAGGCATTCGACTTGCACTTTCGTGCGCGGGAAACCATCGACGATGACGCCGTCGTGATACTGCGGGTCGAGCAGTTCTTCGAGCAGCAAGCCGATGACTTCGCGGTCGCCGACCATTTGCCCGGAGTTCTTGATCGCGAGTGCCGAAGGTGCGGTGAGTAATGCGCTGATAACGACGGGCGGTGCGGTGATGTCGCGTGCCTCGGCAATGAACGCTGCGTTCGTGCCTTTCCCCGCACCGGGCGCGCCGCCGAGCCAGATGAACTCGCGCGGGAACTTCAAATTGTCGCGGCCAAAATGTTCTTGCAGGTCGACCCAGATCGCGGAAAAGATCAGGAAGGCATCTTTGATTTCCAAGTCCGCGCTCGGCAGCATCGGCGGCTTGGTCGCGATCGCTTCACTCATGACAATTCTCCGAGAGACGAAACACCGTACGCTCGTTGTACGCGAGGAAGCGATTCTAGATCCACTTCTTCCAGCGGAATGCCGCGAGCGAGACGACGACGGTGGCGGCCATCAGCGAAAGCGCGAACGGGTAGCCGTACGCCCATTTTAGCTCGGGCATGTGCTCGAAGTTCATGCCGTAGATTCCCGCAATCAGCGTGCAAACCGCCCCGATCAATGAGATGACCGTGAGCGCCTTCATCACTTCGTTGAGGCGATTCGATGCTGCCGCGAGGTGCGTCTGCATCAGGTCGCTGACCATCTCGCGTGCGCCTTCGATCAGTTCGGTGTATCGCACGAGGTGATCGTAGACGTTGCGATAATAGACGATTTCGTGCGAATTCACCAAATCGAACTCGCCGCGAACGAGGCGTGCCAGCACTTCACGTTCGAGGATCAGCGTCTTGCGGAGGAACACCACTTGCCGCTTCAAACGCAGTAGTGTCTTGAGAATCTGCGGCGATGGCTTTGCGAAAAGCTTGATTTCGATGCGGTCGAGTTGTTCGCCGAATCGCTCGACGACGGGTGCGTATTCGTCGACCATTTCATCGAGAACGAGGTGGAAGAGATAATCCGGCCCGCGCCCCGTCGTTTCGGCACGGCGACCGACGTAGCCGCGTACTTGGTTGACGCACGGGAGTTCGTCGTAATGGTGCGTAATCAGGATGTTGTGCGTGAGGATGCCGTTGAGTTGCGGGCGAATCCAGTTGGAACGGATCCTGCGTTTTTTCGTCTCGTTGCCCTCGGTCACTTCAGCGGCGGTCGGCTTGTCCGGGTTGCAAACTTCCATTGGCAACGGGTTCGCGACGACGTAGAGATACGTCGGGAATTCCTCGACCTTCGGCAGGTGTGCCATGCCGTCTTCGAGGCGTCGCGGTCGGGTGATGTCTTCGAGCGTGAGCGGGTGAACGGGCAGGAAGTCGCGAAAAACTTGGGCTTCTTCTTCGGGTGTTGGGTTCTCGAGATCGATCCAGATGATCGTGCCTTCGACGATGTCGGATGAACTTTTCGGGATCTCAGCCGCGAGTGGGCAACTGGCCGTATTCGCTGCCGAATCCCAACGATAGAAGCGAATCATGACGGTCACTTCGTGTTGGAGAACGTACCGCCAGAGCTTTCGGAGCCGCTAACTTGGCCGGTTTTCGTGTTGTACACGAGTGGGTTGCCGCTCTTGTAATCCTTCTCGCGGCCGACGCCGGTTTGACGGCGGTACAGCGTCGCTTGGCCATCGCCGTAGCCTTCCAGAATCACCTGGCTGCCATCGTACTTGATGATGTGGCCGAGGCCATAGTATTCGTCGGTACGAACCCGTGCGTCGCCCTCGGCGATCATCTTTTGCTCGCCTTGCGCACCGGCTTTGTCCTTGTACGATGTCGCCGTGAGCGTGTCGGTGCATTGCAGTACCACGGTCTTCGGCGGCACGTTGTGCGCTTCGATCTTCAGGTTAATATTGTCCGTCGGCAGATTGAACGCGACGATCGATTCGCGGAACACCGCCTTCTGGAAAATCGACTTGCGATCTTCGATGTCCAACCGCCCCGCGAACTGCACGATGGTCAACTTCAGTTCTTCCTCTTTCGGCTTCGTCGGCGCGGTTGTCGGTGGCGCAGGGGCCGATTGCGGTTGGTCGTCTTTCGCGGACATTTGCAGGCCGCGCGTCTCGCCTGGCCCCGTGGCGAGAATTAAACTGCGGTCGTCCTTCACGCGAACTTCGAGCAATCGCGCCTTGATTCGCTGGGCCTTTACCGTCTTGCCGCTTCGCGACTCGAAGGTTTCGTCGACGTAATACACATCCCCCTCGGGGCGCGGCTTGCCCAGTACGACCTCGGCATCTTCGGGGATCGGCTCGCAGATCACGCGCTCGATTTTCGGGTCGTCGGGGTTCGGGGCGTTCGGCGTCGCTCGCGGTTTCGCGGGTGTGTTTTGTCGCATCTGGTTGAAGTAAATCGGGCGGTCGAAACCGACGTCGAGATGGTGGCACAACACGTACGAACGCGACCACGTTTGCTCGGCAGCGATGGCACCCGGCACCGGTTTCGCGGGCACCTTCGATGGCGGTTGCTGCACCGCTTGTACCAACCCCGTGAACTCGGCGAAGCGTCGTTCGCCGCGGAAGTTCATGCGTTCCTGCCAAAGTACTGTTAGGTCCGAACGCTCGTTGATTGCCGCGCCGCTCAGGTCGCTCGAACTCGGCATCTTCAGCCAGCCTTTCCCCTTTACCGCCACGGAGTTGTTCGGCTGATCGATGACGACGTCCGGCCCCGCGATCTTGATATCCTCGAAGTGAACCTCCGCGAGCAGATCTTGCGTGCCGACCACCTTCATCACATGCCCGTTCACCCAGTGATTCATCGTCAAATGCGCGCCGGTAATCAGCAAGCCGTTCGGTTGCTTTGCGGGGTCGATCGGGTCTTGTTTCACCACGACGCGGCCATCGCAGATCGCGCTTTCGAGTTCGTACTGGACGGCATCCGCTTTCGCGGGGGGCGCGCCTTTCACGGCGGGCCGTGGATCGGCGGGGTAGCGCATCACCCAGACTTCGATGGAGCGTGCCGATAGATCCATCGGCTTGGGCTTCGGCGGTAACTGTTCGATCTTGGCCGTGGGATCGACGAACGGCGGAATGAACGGCCCCGGCGTGGCGGACGGTATTATCGCCGCGATCAATTCTGGCTTCTTTTGCACCGGTACTGGTGCCGGTGTAGCGGGTCGGCTTACCGTTTGCACGGTCGGTGCGTTCGGCACCGGTCGCACGGGTTTCGGCACATCCTTGAACCACGTCATGAAGTGGTCGGTATCGCGGATGTTCGTGTCTGCCGAACGGCCATTGACGTGGCCGATGCCTTGCAATCGCGAAGGTCGGGCGGGTGCATTACTCGCTTCTTTGCCGGGTGCGGGCTGTTCGAGCCAAAGCCTCAGCGTGTCGGCACGCAGGTCGAAACCGCTCTTCGGATCGGCGAACGACGCATCGCCGGCGAAGGTGAGCAAGTCGACTTCCTTCGTGCCAATTTTGTCGACGGTTTGCGTCAGCGAATCGCGCCAGATTGCGGTGAGTGTCGTCGTTTTCGTCTCTTCGTCGAACATGTCGATCTTGCCGGGGCCGAGCACTTCGATGCGGGTCGTCTTTTTGATTTTCGCGGTCGCAGGTGGGTCGTACGTCTCGAGCAACAACCGCCCGATTTGCCCCGCACGGCCGGCTTCGAGGCGGTTGCGTTGGCGGACGGCAATCAGCGGCGAACCGGAAAGGATCGTACGCGTCAGGAACTTCTTCGGGTCGTTTTCGTAAATGATCGACTGGCACTGCGCTTGCATCTGATCGCTCTCGGCGGCCAGATACACACTCGTTCCCGTGGCACGTAGCGTCTTGAACGCGGGCCCGTTCGACTTCGGTCGTGCAGTGGCAGGCGACATCAGCGCCGTCTGAAATTCGATCTCGAGTACCTGGCAAATCAGGTGATCTCTCGTGCCGGAGACATTGATCCGCGTGACTTCGACGTTGTTCGGCACGAGCGGGTTCGAGATGGCGGCGGCATCGAATCGCGCCTCGTTCTTTTCCCAATCGAAACGGAACGGGCCGAGCGTGTGGATGCGAACCAGCGATTTCTCGTGAATGCGATTCGAGATCGCCACGCCATCTGTAATGCCACCCGCGATTGCCAGCATCGCAGCGGGTGGATCTTCGATGACGACCGCTTTTTTGCCGGGTGCAGCCGGTGTCGGTTCGGGAGTCGAGGAGCCGGGGAAGCCCGATTTGCCATCGGTCCACAAGCTGAAGATGACGTTCTCCGAAAGCGTCATTTCGCGAACGCCCTGGAAGCCGAGTTCTTTCGTCGGCTTGGCGTTCGGTGCCACCGCCACGGGCGGCGTGGTCTTGGGCTTCTTCAGATAAATTTTCATGCCGTCGGCGGTGATTGTCGGCGGCGGAGTGTGCAGTCCGAATGCCATGTCGGCGATCGTTTGCACGCGGAATTCTTCATCGGCGGCCACCGACACCGTCGGCAAACTGCTACCGCGAATCGGCCGCGGCAGGTTCTCCCGGTTGACGATTTCGACGCTGGCGGATGTCCAGATGTTCGGCCCGTTCGTGTTCGCCTGATCGGGGTGATCGTGCGTGCGATAAAACACGGGGCCGGGCGTCTTGAACACGAACGCCCGGTTCGCATCGGCGGATCGCTGATTGTTCGTAATGTACACGCGACCGTTACGCGGATCGGTGCGGGCAGTGAACGGGTCGGGTGCCGTACGCAGTTCCATCCCGACGATCTTCGCCTTGCCGGTCAGCATTTCGCGTTCGGAGCCGATGATTTTGTCGAGTTCGAGAATCGCTTCGTCGGCATGGAGCGTCGTGATTTCAGTTACTTCGCCCGGCACTCGTTCGTGCGGCAAACGTGGCTTCGCGAACATGGCCAAACTGAACGGCGCGAGCCGAACGAATTTACTCGGTTCGTTGCCGAGGTCGGGCCGCCCCGCCGCGAAGACGATGCCATCTTCGCGCATCTCAATTCGCGTCGGATATGCCGATTGGACTTCGGGGCAGTTCTGGCCGAACGCTTCTTTCAGTCGGGTGACGGTCGGCGATTCGCGGTCGCGTAGTGGCGGTGCGGGGCCTTCGCGCGGTTCGAGTAATGCAGCAGGCAGTTGTGGGAGGCCATCGACGTTGCCGAGAAATTGCGCGTAGACGAGGTAAATCGCCCCGAAGGCAATCAACCCGAGTAACAGGAGCAAAATCCGTCGCGGCGTCCACACGATCCGTATCCCCCGGTCAATCCGCCCGCCGATGCCGCAGTACGACATCGGCCCAACGCCCTTGCAGCCCCATCAGCCACTCGATCGCTTCGCGAACCGCCCCATGCCCACCTGGCTTCGCCGTCGCATAGTGGGCCACATCGCAAACTTCTCCGCACGCATCCGCCACGGCTACGGCCAACCCGCTGCGTAGCAAAATAGGCACATCGGCCAAATCATCGCCGATGCTGCATATTTCTTCGGGCCGACACCCCGTGCGTGCCAGCAGTTCGTCCCACGCGGGCCGTTTATCCGAACGACCCTGCAAAATCGTGTCGATTCCGAGTTCGTTCGCACGTCGTTCGACCGCAAGCGACGAACGCCCCGACAGAATTGCCACGCGATTACCGTTCTCCTGCCAAAACTTCAACCCCGATCCATCGCGAACGTGAAACTGCTTGATTTCACTCCCATCGTCGGAATACGCGATGCTGCCATCGGTGAGGACGCCATCGACGTCGAGCAATAGCAAACGGATTTTCGCAGCGCGCAACGCAAGTTCAGTTGTGGGGAGAGCAACGGGCACGGCGACCTCGGGGAGTTCAAGTCAATCTTACGGTGCGGGTCGCTCGAACAATCGCAGAGCGGGCCGCGAACTCGTTGCCGAACCGCGTTCCATACCGATCAAATCGGTTATGTCGAGCATACCGATCGGGCGATTCTCCGCATCGACGACGGGCACTTCGCTCACTTTGCGGTTCCGCATCAGTTCGATGGCGTCGGTCAGTTTCGCGTGCGTCCGGATCGAGATCGGCGTCTTCGTCATCACTTCGGAAATCGGCCGATCGAATGCGCCATCGCTGTTTCGCTCGAAGAGTTTTGCCAAATCGCTGTCGGTGAATATGCCGACGATTCGCGAATCGCCATCGACGAGGATAATCGCGCCCGTACGGCGTCCTTCGTGCTTCCCCCGCGCGAATACGGCACGCACGCTCTCCGTCATCGGCGCGATCCGCAGTTCGTCGCCGCAACGCATGTATGGTTCGACTGTGGCGAGTTTCCGCCCCAGGCTGCCTGCTGGATGAACGCGGGCGAAATCGTTGGCGGTGAAGCCGCGAAGCTCGGACAGCGTGAACGCGATCGCGTCGCCGAGCGCAATCATCACCGTTGTGCTGGTACTCGGTGCGAGGGAATTCGGGCACGCTTCGGCGACGGGGCCGTAGACAATCGCCGCATCGGAGTTGGCTACAAGCGAGCTACTTGCATTCCCCGTGACGGCAACGACGGCGCTCGCCAGTGGCCGCAAGTTCGGTAACAACCGCAACAGTTCTTCGCTTTCCCCGCTATGCGAAAGCAGCAACGCCACGTCGTCCGGCGCGACCATGCCGAGGTCGCCGTGGACGGCACGAGTGACATCGAGCGCGTACGCCCGGGTGCCCGTCGAGTTCAACGTGGAGACGATTTTCTGCCCGACATCGGCCGATTTGCCGACGCCCGTCACAGCCAGACGGCCACGACACGCAAGCAGGATCGCAATCACCTGCTCGAATCCCGGCCCGATGCGATCTGCGACGAGGCGCAGCGCCTCGGCCTCCGCCAGAAGTACCTGCCGACCAAACTCCGCCCGATCGAACATCACTCCGCGAACCGGAGCCAGCGCAGCCATGCGCAAATCCTCAACGAGAGGGGAAATTCACATCCCCACATATACGAAAACAGGTCGCGGCGCTGCAACCCCGAACCGTCACAAGCTCACAACGTCAGCCAATTCTTCGTAGCGGAAGTCGTGAGACTTCTGACGCAAGGGCTGCAACCCACCGAAGTCTCACGAACTTTTCGTAGCGGAAGTCGTGAGACTTCTGACGCAAGGGTGTAACCGTTCATGGGGCAGATTGCATTTTCAACCTTTCAGAACCCGTAGGTCGCGGTCGAAGAGGCTTTGCGATGTGGGCACCGACAGAGTATCCGCGACAAAAACCCGGGAAGTTCGGAATCGTCGCGTGAATGCACTGTCGGGCCTCTCAAAGCTTCGACCCGACCTACAATACCAGTGGGTTCACAGAAAAACAGAATACCCCGTGAGACTTCTGACGCAAGGGCTGCAACCCACCGAAGTCTCACGAACTTTTCGTAGCGGAAGTCGTGAGACTTCTGACGCAAGGGCTGCAACCCACCGAAGTCTTACGACTTCGGCTACGTTGTCTTCGCAAAACAAATCGACCGTCCGCGTCGCGTTTTGGTAATATCTCGCTTAGGGTTTTCACTCTCCGAAACGATTTCTGCAGGATCACTCATGCCTTCGACGACGAACATCACCAGTATGCTCAAGGAAACGCGGGTGTTCCCCCCATCTGCCGATTTCGTCGCGCATTCTCGCATCGATGCCGCCGAACGCGATCGACTGGCAAAGTGGGCCGAAACCGACCTCGATGCCTTCTGGGCCGAACAGGCGAAGTCGCTACGCTGGTCCGCACCGTGGACGCAAGTTCTCGACTGGTCGAACGCCCCGTTCGCGAAGTGGTTCGTCGGCGGCACCTTGAATGTCAGCGATAACTGCCTCGATCGGCACCTCACCGGTGCGAGCAAAAACAAGGCGGCGATCATCTGGGAAGGCGAACCCGGTGACTCGCGAACCTTGACCTACCAGCAATTGCACCGCGAAGTTTGCAAGTTCGCGAACGGCCTGAAAAACCTCGGCGTACTGAAGGGTGACCGCGTCACGATCTACATGCCGATGATCCCCGAAGCCGCCATCGCGATGCTCGCCTGTGCGCGAATTGGCGCGGTGCATTCGGTCGTATTCGGCGGATTTTCCGCGGATGCCGTCGCCGACCGCAACAACGACGCACAAGCGAAAGTCATCATCACCGCCGATCACGGCTGGCGACGCGGCAAGATGATTCCGCTGAAGCAGAACGTCGATGTCGCGCTCGAAAAATCGCCGAGCGTGAAGACCTGCATCGTCTTCGACCGCTGCCATCAGTCGGTTCACATGAAGCCGGGCCGCGACCTGTGGTGGCACGATGTGATGTCCGATTCCTCCGCAAACTGCCCTGCCGAACCGATGGACAGCGAACACCCGTTGTTCATTCTTTACACGTCGGGAAGTACCGGCAAACCGAAGGGCGTGCTGCATACCACTGGCGGCTATCTCCTCGGCGTTTCGCTGACGCACAAGTGGGTGTTCGACGTTCGCGATGACGATGTCTATTGGTGTACCGCCGACGTCGGCTGGGTGACGGGGCACAGTTACATCGTGTACGGGCCGCTCGCGAACGGTTCGACGATTATCATGTACGAAGGTGCGCCGAATCATCCGCAGGAAGATCGCTTCTGGGACATCATCGAAAAGTATCGCGTCACGATCCTGTACACCGCACCGACCGCGATTCGTGCGTTCATCAAATGGGGCGATCACTGGCCGAAGAAGCACGATCTGACATCGCTGCGTTTGCTCGGCAGTGTCGGCGAGCCGATCAACCCCGAAGCGTGGATGTGGTATCACGAAGTCATCGGTGGCGGCCGTTGCCCCATCGTCGATACGTGGTGGCAAACCGAAACCGGTAGCATCATGATCGCGCCGTTACCCGGTGCGATCGCCGCGAAGCCTGGCAGTGCGACGAAACCGTTACCGGGGATTATCGCGGAAGTCGTCGATAAAGAAGGCCATCCGGTGCCAGCGAACGCGGGTGGATTCCTCGTCGTGAAGCGCCCGTGGCCGAGCATGATGCGGACAATCTACGGCGACGACGAACGTTACAAGGCGACGTACTGGAGCAACTATCCCGGCGTGTACTTCACCGCCGACGGCGCGCGTTGCGACGCCGATGGGTACATCTGGGTGATGGGCCGCGTCGACGATGTGCTAAACGTGAGCGGGCACCGCCTCAGCACGATGGAAGTCGAAAGCGCCCTCGCGAATCACCCGAGTGTGGCCGAGGCCGCCGTCGTGGGCAAACCCGACGACCTCAAGGGCGAAGCGATCGCCTGCTTCGTGACGCTCAAGCAAGGCATCGAAGCAACGGATTCACTGAAGGCCGATTTGAAGGCGCACGTCGTGAAGGAAATCGGTGCGCTCGCCCGCCCGGACGACATTAAATTCACGGAGTCGCTGCCGAAAACGCGAAGCGGCAAGATCATGCGACGGCTACTCCGCGACATCGCGGGCGGTAAAACCTCGACGCAAGATACCTCGACGCTCGAAGATTACAGCGTCCTCGCAAAACTCCGCGAAGACGACGAATGAGAAACAAAGAAAGAATTTAACCGCGGAGCGCGCGGAGCACGCAAAGAAATCATGCGAAGAACAATCCGAGTCCGAGCCGGGGAATGAACATCGCGTTTGTGATTTCCATTGTTTTCTCCGCGTTCTTTGCGGCCTCTGCGGTTAAAATCGGAATTCGATAACAGCCTCTCCCTAAAGGTTCACAAATGGCTCGACACATTTTCGCGATACTCGCGCTGCTCATCGCGTCGGCACCGGCGTTTGCGCAGAAGGAGTTTGGCTTCGATAACGGTAAAGGTTCCGGGCAGCCGTACCTCAAGCCCGAAGAAACGGTTGCGAAGTTCCAGGTGCCACCCGAGTTCGAGGTGAAGCTGTTTGCGGGCGAACCGATGATGACGAACCCGATCGCGTTCACGATCGACGAACGCGGTCGCATCTGGGTCGTCGAGAGTTTCGAGTATCCGAAGCGCACGCCGAAGGGCCAGAAACCGCGCGACCGCATCGTCATTCTCGAAGACACCGACGGCGACGGCGTAGCCGACAAACGCACGGTGTTCGCGGAAGGCAAAGACTTCCCCGAGACTTTCGACATGGCGAGCGGGATCGAAGTCGGCCACGGCGGGGTTTACCTCGGCGCGCCGCCTTACCTCTGGTACATCGAAAATAAAGACGACAAGCCGGGCAAGTTCGAGATCCTCGCCAAAGGCTTCGGCAGTCAGGACACACACGAAACGCTGAACACATTCCAGTGGGGGCCGGACGGCTGGCTCTACGGTTTGCACGGTATTTTCAGCCAAAGTAACGTGAAGGTCGGCAACGAACCCGAAATCAAAATGAACGCCGCCGTCTGGCGGTTGCACCCGAAGTCCAAGAAATTCGAGATCTTCAGCGAAGGCACCAGCAACCCGTGGGGCATGGACTGGCGCAACACCGATGGCCAGTTTATCCTTGCGAGTTGCGTGATCCCGCACCTGTACCACATGGTGCCGGGCGGCATCTACCAGCGACAGGGGGGTGTCAGTAACAACCCATACGCTTACAGCTTCATCAAGGAAATCAGCGACCACACCTTCCACCGCGAAAGCGGTTGGGCACACGCAGGGTTAATTTCGCTCGATGTCCCGCACATGCCGGAGCGGTTCCGCAATAGCGTCATCTTCGGCAGCATCCACGGTTGCAGCCTCAAACAAAACATCCTGAAGCCGAACGGCAGCAGTTACATCGCGAGCCGCGGCGACGATTTCCTGACCAGTGGCGACAAGAACGTCCGCCCGATCAACCTCAAATGGGGCCCCCTCGGCGACATCTACCTCATCGACTGGCACGACCAAAACCCTTGCCATCAAACCAAAGCCGACGAATGGGACTACGAGCGAGGGCGCGTTTACCGCATTCAGTTGAAGGGCACGACGCCGAAGAAAGCGGAGGATTTAGGAAAGAAGACGGCCAAAGAATTATGTCAGGTGATGATTGACGATGAAAATCCTTGGCGGTACCGCAATGCGTTGAGGATTCTGAAAGAGAGACAAGATGTCGAAGCGATGAAAGATTTGCGGTCGCGAGTGCCGCTTTTCACAATACGCGAGGATATTTTCAAAATGGCGAGAGATGCCGCCGCATCACAAGATGTCGCAAAAGGACTTCGTGGAGCCTGGCTGATGTCAATTTACGCAAGTGATTCAGATTTTGAAAATTTTGGTCAATCCGCTGAGCTACGAGCTTGGAAACTCAGATTATTGGCTGGTTCTCAGGGATATGTTGATCCACCAAATTGGAAGGGGTTCACAAAAGTTGTTGAAGAAGCATCACCAATGGTTCGTCGAGAATACGCCACCTTAGCAGTAAGACTTTCGAGCTCGTCGTACGATGTGACACCGTTACTGCACTCGCTCATGTCCCGCAAGGAAGACGCGAACGATCCGCTCATTCCGCACCTGACGTGGATCGCGTACGAGAAGGTTATCTCCAAACGTGCCGCGATTGGCACCGATGCGGACAACAAACCGGTCGCGATGAAGTCGGCGGCGGAGACCGAACTGGCGTGGCTGGCCGAGAATGCGACGAACAACCCGTTCATCACCGATCAGATCGTTCCGAAGGTGATGCGGCGATTACTGGCGAGCGGGCAGCCGAGCGATTTACTCCTTTGCATTCAGTTCCTCGACAGCACGAAAGACGTGGTCGCGAAGCGGCGGGCGCTCGAAGGCATCGTCGTTGCGTTGCAGGGGCAACTGGTGGACGCACCGAAAATCTGGGCGAATACGCAGACGAAATTACTCGCACTCAAAGACGATGGCATTAACGAGCAGTTGAATAAACTGGCGGTCACGTTCCGCGACCCGCAGGCACATAAACGCGCCACCGCGATTGCCATCAACTCGAAGAAAACGATCGAAGAACGCACGGAGGCGATCCGGCAAATCGCGGTTATTCGCAACCCGGACGCGATCAAGTTTCTGTTCGAATTCATCAAGATCGGTAAGAGCGAACCGCTGCAAATCGAGTCGATTCGCGCGCTCGGCAGCTTCAACGATCAGGCGATCCCGATCGGCCTCATCAGCCATTGGGGCGAGTTCACACCGGCACTTCGCAGCGAAATCGTCAACGTGCTCTCGAGCCGCAAGGAATGGGCCGCGTCGCTACTTTCCGCGATGAAGGAAAAAATCATCGAACGCACGGCGGTGACGGACAACACGATCTCGCGGATCCAAAGTTTCAAAGATCGCACGCTGAACGCACTCATCGAAGACGCCTGGGGCCGCACGCGAACGACCCCCGACGAGTTGAATGCACTCATCGACAAGACGCGAATCGACGTCAACACGGGATCCGGTTCGTACCTGCGCGGGCAGAAGGTGTTCGAGAACCAGTGCAACAAATGCCACAAATTCGAGGGCAAAGGCAACGACGTCGGCCCCGCACTCGATGGCGCGGGCCGCGATATCGAGTATCTGCTCGGGAACATTCTCGACCCGAATCGCGTCATCGGTGCGCCGTATTTCGTGCGGCAAATCAATACGCTCGATGGCCAAGTGTTACAAGGTTTGCTGGCCGAGGAAGACGAGCGCACGATCACGATCAAGGTCGAAAACGGCGTGCTGAAGAAGATCGTCAAGAAGGATATCGACGGCGAAGTAAAGGTGCTCGAAAAGTCGATGATGCCCGAAGGCCTCGGCTACAGCATGACACCACAAGACTTCCGCGACCTGATTCGGTACGTCATGGCACACCCGTACATCAACGATGTCACCATCGACGGCGTTGCGAAGTCGGCACCGGTCGGTGGGCGGATTCCGCTACTCGGGTCGAAGGATGGCAAGCCGGTCACGATCGAAGCGAAGTTCACCGCACAAGACGCCATCAAGACGAAATTGCTCATCGGCGCAGGCGATGCCTACGAGGTTTCGCTCGATGGCAAAATCGTGGGCAAGGGCATCGGCAAGCTAACAATCAATCCAAACCCCGACGGCGAAGAATTCGATGTGAGCATCCCCAAGGGCGAACACACTCTGACGATTTCGCTGAAGCACAAGGGAGCCGCACGATGGATCACCGCTCGTTTCCTCGATCCGTACCGCAAACTGCGTTATGTGGACAGCAGCGAGAAGAAGTGAACTCAAGTGAAATGATCTCGATATGGGCCGTTTGGTGATTCTCCAATCGTCCCATGGTGTATCCAAAATGCGCCTAAATTCCCTGCTACCGATGCTGATACGGGGGCCGACACATATCGAGGGGTTGCTCGTATGCCTTCGTGGGAATCGGGGGCAGGGGAGGGGCCGAAACAACCGAACTACCCGCGAGTAGTAGGCCCAAGAGCACCGAACCGACTGTAGATAGCAAGTCAGCTCGACTGCTCCGAGCGACACCAACGGAAACAAGAATCAAAAGGATTGTCTGCACTACGAGGCTTTGCTGGGGAGCCGTGCCAATAGCCAGTACACCGCCCGGACATTCCAGCTTGCCTGTCAGTTCGAGGAAAACATGGAAGGCAGCGACCCCGAATCCGGCAACCGTCAATGGCATGGCTAGGAGGTTTAGCACGCTTCGATGGCCTGGGCCGGTCGTGATGCCGATCCCCAAGACGGCAACGACTCCCATGACGAATGTGCGCTGGTACAAACAGAGCGGGCACGCTTTGAGACCCATGCCAACGCTCAGCCACAGGCTGCCGATCAGTGCCAGAGCAGCGATAGCGAGTGGCGGTAACACCAGTCGCAAAGAGTCTCCGCTGGACTTTACGTGGCACGAGTTATTTTCAGGTTGGGTAGAAATGGACATGATATAGCCTTTGCGTCTCCATTTTTGCGACCAAAGTATGTGCTGACTAACTATGGTAGAGAGCGCGACGGGGATTGGTAAGAACGCGGCCTACGTTCCGCTGTACTTCCAGTTTCCGACACGCTTGCGACCATGAAGGGCGTGTTTTCGAGACATTGCTCGAACGTCAAAACGCCAGCGACAGTCCCAGGTTCAAACCTTGGACCCAGAAGTCGGAGGTCGAACGGCCGAAGTCGAAACTCGGGCGTTTGTTGTTCGCATCGGTTGGCGGTTCGGCAACGAAGCGAATTTGACTGTCGTTGACCGTGCCATCGAAGACCTGGGCGGGCCGAACGACGCTGCTGAGCCAGGCAATGTTATAACCGAGCGTGAGGCGGCAGTTCGCGGTGATGTTGTACCCCGCGTTCAGGCCGAACTCGCCAGCGGCCGCAAACTGGTTTCGTGCGAAGCGACCGCTGTTGAACGGCCCTGCGTAAAGGCCAGTATTCTGGACGGGTAAGTCGCCAAACGTGTTTTGCCCGAAGATTTGCACTTCCTGGCGTACGCTGCCGATGCCGAACTTCGTCTGCACTTCGATGCTCCAGCCTTTAGAATTCAAGAACAACGACGAGAAACCGAGCTGCGTACCGTAGTAGCGGTTTCGCGTTCGTGCCACGTCGAGAACGGTGTTCACGGATCGACCGAGATCGAGGTCGGAACGATCGTTGATGACCAGGCTTTCGTCGACTTGCATGTAGCGGCCACCGAGGAGCAAATCGTTGCGATCCGAAAACATGCGGTACCAATCGATGCGTGCGTTGGCGTCGCCACCGAAGGTTTGCGTGTCGGCGAATACCCTAACGAAACCGCCGTACTGCCCCGGCAGCGATGAGTAAAGATCTTGCCGAATACCATCGAGTGCGCGCGTGTAAGTACGACTCAAACTCGGCGAGCCGCCCGATGTGAAAAACGCGCCGTCGGAGATGCTCGCCAGCGAGAAAAACGACGCATCGACACCGAAGCCACGTTGCGTTTTGTAGCCGCCCGACAAGCGAATACCGCTCTGCGCGTCGAACTCGATTTTGCGGTTGCTCGGGTACAACTGCGTGACTTGGTCCGTCGTCAGCGACTTTGAATTGACGAGTGAATCGGGTATTGATGTCACGAGTGGAATGGAATTTTGATTGCGCGTGTACCAAACGAGGTAGTCCGCACTGAACCAGAAACTCGGATCGAACGCCGTCGCTGCGGCCAGATTCCATTGCGAAGATTCGGTGGTCGTATTTGCATACGTTGGGACGCTGACCGCCGGTGGTGGAGCGCCCTGCGCCGTAGCGATGGCACAACTGCCAAGCATAGCAATCAACGTGTAGAGAATCGGACGCACGGGAGGTCTCCTTACGAACGTGAGGGTGTCTCGGCTCAGTCAGAAAGCGGAGAACGAGGTTCGTATTGCAGTGCTTTTATCGAATGAGAAGCATAGGTAACATGAGCGGAATTTACAGGATGAGCGGAATGCGACTGATCCCGATGGCCGATGAATCGGATCGTTTCAGTTACTTCCATTCGCTCAAAGATCGGAAATCGCAACTTGCAGTCGATAGTGCGACCTGTCACAATATCCATTCTCCTGCTACGAATTCCTGCCGGGCATCCCTCCCATGCGATTCGCGTTTGCTTTGTTGGTTGCGATTGCTGCCGTTTCCGTAGCGGTTGCGGTGGAACCGGCGAAAGTCGATTTCAATCGCGATGTTCGCCCGATTCTCGTCGACAAGTGCTTCAAATGCCACGGCCCAGGTACGCAGAAATCGGGGTTGCGGCTCGACGACCGTGCCAAGGCGATCGCGAAAGAGGCATTTTTACCTGGTAAATCGGCCGAAAGCGAGATGCTCGCTCGCCTGAAACTTCCCGCAGACGATGACACCCGAATGCCGCCTGCGACTTCGGGTGACGCGCTGTCGGCGGTACAAATCGCGACGCTGACGCGCTGGATTGCGGAAGGGGCCGAATACGCGCCGCACTGGTCGTTCGCGAAGCCGGCGCGGCCAGCGGTGCCGGGCACGGATGGTCACGCGATCGATCGTTTCCTCGATGGGAAACGCCAAGAACGTGGCTTGAAGCCAGCGGAGATGGCGGATCGTTCGACGCAGATTCGCCGCGTGACGATCGACCTGATCGGGTTATTGCCGACGCCGAAGGAAGTCGAAGCGTACGCGAACGATACTTCGCCAGATGCCTACGAGACGCTCGTCGACCGGCTACTCGCGTCGCCGCATTACGGCGAACGCCAGGCACGACACTGGCTCGACCTCGCGCGATATGCAGACAGCAACGGCTACACCATCGATGGCGCACGCTCGATCTGGCCGTACCGCGACTGGGTGATTCAGTCGTTCAACGACGATAAACCGTTCGATACGTTCACCATCGAACAACTCGCCGGCGACCTGTTGCCGGGTGCCACGAAAACGCAACAGACGGCCACGGGGTTCCACCGCAACACATCGTTCAACGAAGAAGGTGGCACCGATCCGGAGCAGTTTCGCGTCGAACGAACCATCGATCGGGCGAACACGACGGGGGCCGTCTGGCTCGGCCTGACGGTCGGTTGTGCGCAATGTCACGACCACAAATACGACCCAGTTTCGCAGAAGGATTATTACCGCCTTTACGCGTACTTCAACAGTTGCGAAGAGCCGACAATCGCACTCGGAGGTTCGCCCGACCTAGAGAAAAAGATCGCGGAACTGCAAACGCAAATCGCGGCATTGCAAGTCACGGGCGATGTGCCCGGCGTGAACAAAATCAAGGCGGAGATACAGAAAGTTCAGGGCGCGATCCCGACGACACTGGCGATCCGGGAGATGCCGAAACCGCGACGTACGTTCGTGCAGATTCGCGGCGACTTCCTCCGCCCCGGCGACGAAGTTCACCCCGATGCACCCGGCGTGTTCCCCGTTCGCCCGACGGGCCGTACGCGGCTCGACCTCGCGAACTGGCTGGTATCACCGGAGAATCCACTGACGGCGCGCGTCGTCGTCAACCGCTATTGGCAGCAGTTCTTTGGCCGTGGCCTCGTCGAAACCGAAAACGATTTCGGCCTGATGGGCAAGCTCCCCACGCACCCGGAACTCCTCGACTGGCTCGCCACCGAGTTCGTTCGCCTGAAGTGGTCGACGAAGAAACTCCACCGGCTGATCGTCACGTCGGCGGCGTATCGGCAGTCGTCGTTGCTGAGTGCGAAATCGCTCGAAGCCGATCCGCGAAACGATTTCCTCGCACGGCAGACGCGCTTGCGCCTCGATGCCGAGATCATCCGCGATGTCGCGCTTTCCGCGAGTGGCTCGCTGTCAACGAAAATCGGCGGGCCATCGGTATATCCGCCGCAACCGCGCGAGGTCTTCGCGTTTACGCAGAGCAACCACGCATGGCCGGAAAGCAAAGGGCCGGACCGCTTCCGCCGTGGCATGTACACGTTCATCTGGCGGCAGAGCCAACACCCGCTGCTGACGACGTTCGACGGGGCCGACGCGCAGACGTCGTGTACGAAACGCAACCGCAGCAACACGCCGCTGCAAGCCCTGCACATGGCGAACGACCCCGTGTTCGTCGAACTGGCGGAGGCGTTGGGGAAGCGGATTTTGAAGGACGGCCCGAAGGACGACGCCGGGCGGTTGGGGTTTGCGTATCGCATTTGCTTTAGCCGCGAGCCGACCGCCGCCGAGAGTGCGCGATTGCTATCGTACATTCGCGAACCGCACGGCACGCCGGAAAAGAGCTGGACCGCCGTGGCACGGGTGTTGATGAACCTCGACGAATTCATCGTCCGCGAATAATGAGCACGGTTGCAGTTTTGCCGAAAAGGCCCCCCGAAACTGTGGTTCTGGCACGATTCGAAAGAGTCAAAATCGGACGTAAGTCGTTACTGGGTTAGGTTGGTTCCGAAATTCGGGAATGAGTCCAGGGATGGGTGGGTGGGTAGTGGCTGGAGTCAATCTGCTACCCAATACGCGATACCAAACGAGGCCACCCGATGAACGCACACTTGCTGAATGATACCCGTCGGCACTTCTTTCGCGATTGTGGCGTCGGCGTCGGTTCGATGGCTCTCTCGACAATGCTATCGTCGGCGGCGAGTGTCAGCCCACTGACACCGCGGAAGCCGCACTTTCCCGCGAAGGCGAAAGCGGTCATTTACCTGTTCATGGCGGGCGGGCCGTCGCAACTCGAACTGTTCTCCCCGAAGCCCGAGTTGAACAAACTCGGCGGGCAGAAAGTGCCCGATTCGTTCACGAAGGGGAAGCGTTTCGCGTTCATCAAAGGCGATGCGAAACTGCTGGCGTCGGCGCGGAAGTTCGCGAAGTACGGCGAATGCGGGATGGACCTCAGCGAGTTGTTGCCGCACCACCGCGAGATCGCCGATGATGTGACGTGGATCCGCAGCATGAAGACCGACGTGTTCAATCACGGCCCCGCGAAGGTATTCATAAACACCGGCTCGCCGCAGTTCGGGCGGCCGGGCATGGGCGCATGGGTGACGTACGGCCTCGGCTCGGAGTCGCAGAATCTGCCCGGTTTCGTGGTGTTGCAGTCGGGGCCACGCGGGCCACGGGGCGGAGCGGCGATGTGGTCGAACGGGTTCCTGCCGTCGGTGTATCAGGGCGTGCCGTTCCTGAAAGGGCCAAGCCCGATCCTCGATTTGTCGTCGCCGGCGGGCATTAATTTGAAACAGCAAGGGGCATTCGTCGACACCGTTGCGGACCTGAATCGTTTGCGATTGAAAGAAGTCGGCGACCCGGAAATCGAGACGCGCATCGCCGCCTACGAAATGGCGTACCAGATGCAGACCGCCGCGCCGGAACTGATGGACATCACGCGGGAAGACAAGAAAACGCTCGCGGATTACGGCGCGGAACCGGGCAAGAGTTCGTTCGCGAATAACTGCCTGCTCGCGCGGCGGCTCGTCGAACGCGGCGTGCGTTTCGTTCAACTTTACCACACCGATTGGGACCATCACGGCGGCACGATCGACCTCGGCAAGTCGCTCGAACAGGCGTGCAAGGAAACCGATCAGCCCGCAGCGGCGCTCGTTAAAGACCTGAAGCGGATGGGGTTGCTCGATTCGACGCTCGTCATCTGGGGTGGCGAATTTGGAAGAACGCCGATGGGCGAAACCCGCGAGACAGTCGGCCGCGATCACCACGTCGATGCGTTCACGATGTGGATGGCCGGCGCGGGTATCAAGCGCGGCGCGGTCTACGGCGAAACCGACGCGATCGGCTACAACATCACCGAAAATCCGGTCCACGTCCACGATCTGCAAGCGACGATCTTACAGCAACTCGGCCTCGATCACACGAAGCTGACGTATCGGTTTCAGGGCCGCGATTATCGCCTCACCGACGTTCACGGCCACGTCGTCAAAGACATCCTCGCCTAACGGAAATTACGCCGCCCGACGGGTATCGCTGCGTTTGCCGAGGACGTTGTCGACGTAGCCGAAGAGTTCTTCCTCGTAGCGTTGTTTGCGGAATGGCAATGCGTTTCGGCGACATTGTCGTGGGTCGAAGCGGTCGGCCACGCGCTCGAATTGCTCGATCGCTGCGATCATGGCATCCGTCGTTTGTTCCTCGAAAAATAGCCCCGTGGCGTCGTTTGTGCCGACGGGACGAATCGTCTCGGTCGCGCCGCCGACGCCGTATGCGATCACGGGGCAACCGCAACTTTGCGCTTCGACTGGCACGATGCCGAAGTCTTCCTCCGCCGGGAACAGCAGCGCGTTCGCACGCCGATAATGATCGCGAATCACCTCGTCCGATTGCCACCCGAGGAACGTCACCGTCGGCCCCGCCATCGCGCGGAGTTGCTTTTCTTGTTGCCCCGTGCCGATGACAATCAGCTTGCGGCCGAGTTTCGTGCAAGCCGCAATCGCCAGATCGAACCGCTTGTACGGCGCGAACGCACTGACGATCAGGTAGAACGGCTCGCGATCGGTCGCAACCGGCAACGGCGTGTAAAATTCGGTGTCGACGGGCGGATACACGACCGTACTCGGGCGGTCGTAACAGTCGCGAATTCGCGACTGAATCGTTTTGCTAATCGCGATAAAATGCGTCACGCGGTCGCTAGTGCGGCGATCCCAGTCGCGCAGGCGTCGCAGGATCAGGTCGAGTGCCTTCGCCTTGATTTTACCTGTTCGGAAGTACGATTCGCGCAGGTGCCAGGCATAGCGCATCGGCGAGAAACAGTAACTGATGTGCGGCACGCTGACGGGTGGAATCGCCGCCTTGGCGATGCAATGGCTGAAGCTGAGCACGAGTTCGCAAGGGGGGATCGGCCACCGCGCCGCGAGCGGCATCGCGGGTAGCAAATAGCGATAATACTTGTGAATTGCGGGCAGTCGCCCCAGTCGCGAGACTTGCGGTTCGAGGCATTCGATCGTCGGCGACACCGACCCGCGCCGGTGCAAGAGTGTGAACAGCTTTGCGTCCGGCCAGCGTTCGCAAGCCGGTTCGAGGCACTTCTCCCCGCCACGCATTCCCGTCAGCCAATCGTGAACGAGCACCACTGTCATGAAGCGACCCCAAACCGTGAATTCCGATCTGGTGAAAGCGTAACCGAAACGCGGTTACGCACGGAAGGCGAAGTGAGCGACGTTATTCGCCCCCGTCGTATTTCCCGACACGAGTGTTGCCAGTAGTTTATCCATTGCGATTGGACGAACAAATTCACCGTTCGTTGTGAAAGCTGAGCCGGTAGTTGCGTAACGTGTGCTAGCGTTGTAGGTTGGATCATGTACCAGTCGCGTCTTGTGGCGTACGCACGAACGTGGCGGCGTAATTTTACTGTTTCCGGTTTGCTTCGTTTGTAAACTTACATTAACTTTGACCGAAGTAATCTCGAATCGAGGAGCCACCGCCGCCCAGCGGTCGTGCTGCCAAAAGAAGGTGAGGGGCATATGGCATTCGCTCTCAGTATCGGTAAATGCAGCCTGTTAGGGAATTACCGCGAGAATAACGAAGATTCGATCGACGTGAAGCAGTTCCCGGATCTGATCGTCAGCATCGTGGCGGACGGCATGGGCGGTCAAGCCGCCGGCGAGATCGCCAGCAAACGCGCGATCGAGATCATCCCGCGCGAGCTTCGCAAAAATCTGTCGTCGCACCTCGTTACCGAGGGCGTGAAGTCGGTCAGCAAGCGGGCCATCGTTCAGGCGAACGAAGAAATTATGGCGATGGGTGCGCTCGATAAAGACATGAAGAACATGGGCACCACGGTGGTCATGGCCGTGTGGCGTAAAGGCAACGAGATGTTCGTGTCGGGCGTCGGCGATAGCCGTTGCTACATGATTCGCGATAAGACGATCCAGCAACTGACGGTCGATCACTCGCTCGCCCGCGCATTGGTCGAAGCGAAAACGATCTCCGAGGCCGAAGCTCGCGATCACCGCTTCAAAAACGTACTCTGGAAATATCTCGGCAGTAAAGAAGTCGGCGAAGGCACCGATGTCACCGTCATCCACATCAAAAACAACGACCGCTTCTTGCTCTGTTCGGATGGCCTGACCGGCGTTGTAACCGACGAGCAACTCTTGAACTTCATCGGCCAGCAAACCGACATGCAAGCGTGTGCGGAGGGCCTCGGGCAACTCGCGCTCGATGCGGGTTCTCGCGATAACGTCTCTTGCGTGGTGATCGAAGTTTCGGAAAGCTAACTGTTCGCGGTCTTCGGTTGAGAAATTTTTGGCTGACGAAAGTGCGTTGAGTCTCGTTTCGATCGCTCGTCAATTCTCGGCGAGTGAACTTCCACGCAAAGGCTTGGGAGTTCAATTCGCCACTCATATTATCGCTTATCCTCGCACTATTTACGAATCCATTTGCTCTTTGACGAGTTGCATGAAACACGTGCCCTTTTTCTCTTCTTGCTTCTTGGCGAGGAACTCTTCGGCTTCGGGCTTTTGGTTGTATGCGAAAGTATCGAGCCGCTTGCTGCTGTTATCGAAGACCACCCAGACGGCCTTCATTTTGACTTCCTTAACGGCGCGAGTTCGCTTGACCTTCGGCTTCGCCGCAGAAGGTTCTTTCTTCTTGCGGACGGCTTTAACCTTAGCCTTCTTCTTGGGCTTTTCCTCGTCTTCATCCGGCTCGGCTTCTGCCGCTTCCGGCTCGGCTTCGCCATCGCCGTCGGCATCCTCGTCCTCGTCTTCATCCTCGTCCTCGTCTTCATCGTCGTCGGCGACGACTTCTTTTTCGCCGTCTTTAGCTTCCACTGCCTCCGCCTCACGGCGACGATCCATACGAGTCGGTCCGCTCTTCTTGCGTGCCATCGCGCCAATTCCTCCACGTCAACTTACGTCGATCCGGGCATCGGGGGTGAATTTACTAACTTACCATTCCTCGTTCACATGACAAGTCAGTTGCATGATAGCCCAAGGCAAAGCCTTGGGACTGCGGCATCACCCACGAATCGGCCCGGAAAGGCAACGCCGTGACGGGTTTCTAGATTGACGTATTTTCCGCGTATTTCGTAGCAGAAGTCGTGAGACTTCTGACGCAGCGCCTTCCCGCTTCCCGAAGTCTCACGACTTCGACTACGTCAGAATCGCTTCGTAGCAGAAGTCGTGAGACTTCTGATGTAGCCCTCTCGCTCCTCGAGAGGATAGCGAAGCCAGAAGAATCACTCGATATCGCATCGAGCCAGACTGTTGCTATCCTCTCGCGGAGCGAGAGGGCTACGTGCGCAAACCTTAAAATACAAGCGAAATAATCCGCACGGCGTTGCCGGAAAGGGGCCGTTAGTTGGAAGTCGTGATCTTCTCGCGGAGCAGGTCTTCCACCGGCTTCAGCTTCCAGCCGATACCGAGGACGTTCTGCAAGCGAATCTCGCTGCGTTCGGCACCCGCCGTCCGCACGATGAGGTCGCCCGAACCGAAGCCCAGAATGTAGTGGCGGAACAGGTCGTCGCGTTGTTTCTCGAACGAAACGCCCGATGCATCGAAGGTCCGGACGGATGCGCCGATATGCTCGCAGACTTTGATCTGACCGGGGCTGAATAAGATATACGTGCGGCGATCGAAGAAGAACGTCGCCACGGCCCAGATGGTGAACACGGCGGTGGAAATCAACAAGTAACCGGCCATGTTGATGTAAATTCGCAGGTTCGCCAGCTTCTCGTAGACATCGTCCCAGCCATTGAAGACCGTGACGAACAGTGCCACCACGACCAACAGAATAATCACCATAAACGACAGCAACCCGCGTAACGGTACGTTCGTGATGAACACCGTAAGCACGAGCACGAAGGCGTACAGCGTGCCGAGCCAGGCGTGTTGCGACACGCGAACGGGGAAGGCATCTGGAACTCCCGCATCGGACAACCGCACCGACTCCTGGAGTGGTTTCGTCAGTTCTTTCTTCGTGTGGAAAGCATGGGTAGTCGTACCATCTGCGGTTTTTTGGGAAACGATTACCGAATCGGACGGCACAGCCATGAAGCGATGGTTTTCCATGTACGTCCAGATCGCCATGCCGAAGCCGAACACCCAGACGGGCCACCAGTAAAAGAGTGGCGAGTGGCTAATCAGTTTGATTTCCCTCGGTCCGGTCTTCAGCTGACTTGCGGGCGGCGCGACGGCGACGGGTGGGGGGATCGGTGTAGACATTCGGAAACCTGCGTGTGAGATCGGTTCGGGTTAAAGGTGCCGGGTTCTTTCGCCCGTCACCGTACCGTCATTCGATGGAAAGCCACACCAGATTTCAACTCAAACGTGCTGAAAGTGAAATTCGTTGCACAATTCAGATCGAGTTGTCCACGACCCGCTGGGTGATGTTGCCGTAAAAATCGATGCGTCGGTCGCGGAAAAACGGCCAGTTTCGGCGTACGTCTTCCATGACTTTCCGATCGCATTTGACCAGCACGATCTCCTCCGCGTCCACCGTCGCACGCTTGAGCATTCGCCCAAACGGATCGCTGACGAACGACTGCCCCCAGAACTCGAGGCCATCGCCGACCAGGTATTCGTGCCCGATTCGATTGACCGCACCGACGTAAATGCCGTTCGCGATGGCGTGCCCGCGCATCGAGGTTTCCCATGCCGAGTGCTGCGCTTCGCCGTACTCGGCTTTCTCTTTCGGGTGCCAGCCAATTGCCGTCGGGTAAAAGATGACTTCCGCACCTTGCAGTGCCGTTAGCCGTGCCGCTTCGGGGTACCACTGGTCCCAACAGACGAGCGTGCCGACCTTCGCATATTTGGTGTCGAAGACCTTCCAGCCGGTGTCGCCGGGGGTGAAGTAGAATTTTTCGAGGAACAGCGGATCGTCGGGGATGTGCATCTTGCGATAGATGCCGAGGAAGCTACCGTCGGCATCGTGAACAGTTGCGGTGTTGTGGTAAACGCCCGCCATACGCCGCTCGAACAGCGACCCGATCACGACCACACCGTTCGCTTTCGCCGCCGCCGCGAGGCAATCGGTCGAAGGCCCCGGAATCGGTTCGGCGAGGTCGAACAGTGCCGCATCTTCCTTCTGGCAGAAGTACGGCCCCGCGAACAACTCCGGCAAACAGACGATCTGCGCACCTTGCTTCGCCGCCTCGCGAATTGCCGCCACCGCCCGCTCCCGATTCGTCGGCGCATCGGGCGCACATTTCATCTGAACGAGCGCGATCGTAAACGTATCGTTCGGCATTACTGTGCGTTTCCCTTCACGTCGAAGCTGTGCAGTTTGTCTTGGTCGCGGAGGTAGAGTTTGCCGTTGGCGATGACGGGGTGTTGCCAACTGGCGCTGCCGCTCGGTTCGGGGATTTTGAACGAGCCTGCGACTTTCGCCCCTTCCGGGTTGGCTTCGACGAGTGCGATGACGCCGTTTTCGTAGCGGTAATACAACATGCCGTCGGCGTAAACGACGGCGGCGGAGCCGCTGCCACCGGCAACCGATTTGGTGTCTTTGTACATGATCTCGCCGGTCTTGAGTTCGACGCACGCCGGGTGTCCGCTGTTGTGGGCGTTGCCGAAGTAGATGTAATCGCCGACGAGGATCATCCCGCCGTGGTGGTTCTGGAGTTCGCCACTTTGATAGCGTTTGAGTTCCTTAACGGTGACCGAATCGCTGCCTTCGACGTTGATTTTCAACAGTGCGGACCCGCCATCGCCGTAGCCGGTGGAACACCAAACGAGATCGTCGCGGCAGACGATCGTCGGGATGTTCGCGGTGCCGTTGGAGATTTTCGCGTACTGCCAAAGTAACTTGCCCGTCTCGGCGTGAACCGCCACAACGCCGCCGGTTTTGCCGAGTAGCGTGATGTACATCGGCACGTCGCCGACTTTGGTTTTCACGGGCGAAGCGTAACCTGCGCCGCCGGTGTCTTTCACTTCGGAACGCCAGATTTCCGTGCCGGTGTCTTTGTTCAATGCAACGACGGCGGCCTTGTCCCCGCCTGGAGTGCAGATGAGTTTATCGCCGTCGATGAGCGGAGTTTCGCTGTAGCCCCAGCCGGACATCATCTTGCCTTTGAGGTCTTTCGTGAAGCTTTTCGCCCAGACGAGTTTGCCATCTTTCGCGTCGAGGCACGCGAGTTCGCCCCCTACCGTCAGCACATAGGCGTTGCCCGCCGCGACGACCACCGTTGCGTTCGGGTCGGATCCTTCGCTGGCGTACGGCGTCTCCCAAACGGGGCTGCCGTCGGCTTCCTTCAACGCCCACGCGACGTTCTTGCCGCCCTTACTGCCGGTGCCGTATATGAACCCACCCGACACCGCGACCGACGAGTAACCCTTGCCACACCCCTTCACCGTCCAGGTTTTTGTGGGGCCTTCTTTAGGCCACGTCTTCAGCAGGCCCTTCTCTTTCGAGACGCCCGTGCGATCCGGCCCACGCCAGCCAGGCCAATCGAACTCAGCCGCAGTGGCGAACGAAGTCGCGAATAAGCAAGTTGCAAGTGCAAGTCGGCGGATCATGAGTCGGGTTCCTGTAACGAATGACAGTTTTGGTGAGGTCCAATTCCAATTACGAGCAACTTACGGTTTCGGCAATCGACGTCTCCAATAGCCCGGACGACGATGCGAGTGCATCAGAGCAAGGACGTAAATCCGGTGTGGTTCATCGAGAAACACAACCCAATAAGGAAACTTCCGGACAGGAATGATTCGCGTTCCATAGAGGTGCGGGGAACAGGATCGCGGCGCTGCGGTTGCCTTATCCGACGCGACAACCATCGCACTCATGAAGCGGATCGCTAATGAATCGCGAATTCGTTTGTAACGTAGTCGAACTCGACGAATTTCGCGGATCGCATCATCATCGAATTCAATTCGCAGAGTCATTTTCGTCTTCCATGATTCGCTTCATTGCTTCGTCCCACGGAATGCCCACGGTTTTTCCGCTCTTGGCGTTGTCGACTCGGCGTTTCAGTTCGTCGGACCAGCCGGCTTCGTCGACTTCGGTTTCTGGGTCGCCGAGCGAATCGTAGATCCGCTCGGCGAGTTCCTCGCGTTCGATCTCGGATAATTCCAACGCCGCTTCGAGCAAGGTCTGCACTTGTGTGGACATCGGTATTTCCTCTGAACGCGCGGAACGAACGTGTACGAATTGTACCGCAATTATTTCGCTTTGACATCGTAACAAGTGAGCTTGTCCTGGTCGCGGAGATAGAGCTTGCCACTCACGATCACGGGGTGCGGCCAACTGGCTTTGCCGCTGCGTTCGGTTTCTTTGAACGACGACACGACTTTCAGGCTTTCGGGCGATGGCTCGATGAGCACCATCGTGCCGTTGTCGTAGCGGAAGTACAATAGGCCATCGGCGGAGAGCACTGCGGCAGAGCTTTTGTCGGTATCCTTCGTCGTGGCGGGGTTCTTTTCTGGCCCCCATTTGATGTCGCCGTTGATCAAGTCGATGCAGACCGGTTTGCCGTTGTTTTGGTCGTGGCCGAAATACGCGAAGTCGCCGACTTGCACCATGCCGCCGTGGTGGTTGTTCAAGTCGGCCTTCTTGTAAGACTTCAATTCTTTCACTGCGAACTTATCCGTACCTTCGGAAACGATATTCAGAAGTGCCGCCCCGCCGTCGTACGAGCACGACACCCAAACGTGATCGCCACTCACAATTGGGATCGGAATTTGTGCCACACCACCACCGGCGGGTTTGCCTTTGTAGCTCCACAGCAGCTTGCCGTTATTCGGATGGACGCCGACGACTCCTGCTGCCTTGCCCATGAGCACGACGTACATCGGGCTGCCTGCCAATGTGACTTTCTGCGGCGAACAATAGCCGCCGCCGTCATTGCCACCGCCCGCGATCGCGCTCTTCCAGATGTCTTTACCCGTCTTTTTGTCCAAAGCGACCAATGCCGCTTTACTTCCACCTGGAACGCAGATGAGCTTATCGCCATCGATCAGTACGGAGTCGGTGAACCCCCACGATGGCACCTTGCCATTGAATTCATTGACGTAATGGCGTTCCCACAGCAATTTCCCCGTCGTGGCGTCGAGTGCGACGAGCTTGCCGATGCTGCTCACCGCGAACACTTTGCCATCGTCGTAGGTCGGGCTGGCGCTCGGGCCGTTGTTCTGAGGGGGTTTTAGCTCTCTCGGCGCGTCGAATGGCGCGAACCAAAGTTCCGTTCCGTCGGCTTCCTTCAACGCCCAGATGCCATCTTTACCGTCGCGGGTACCCATGCCGAAGATCGTGCCTTTGGCGATCGTCGGCGTGCCGAATCCGAGGCCGAGGCCTTTGACCGACCAGACTTTCGCGGGGCCATCCGCCGGCCACGTTTTGAGCAGGCCGGTTTCCTTGGAGATCCCATCGCGTTTCGGGCCACGAAAAGCAGGCCAATCTTCGGCGAATGCGGTGGAAGTGAATAGCAGGCACGCAATCAGCAGAAAGCGAATCGGCATCGGCGAAACTCCGGTAAACGAGGGCAGGCAGGTATATCGCAGATTGTTTTATCTGGCACACCCGCTGCCGCAAGTCGTTCGCCGCATTCTCATCAAATCGCGTCTAGCGCACGCGAACGTGCGAATACTGGAAGCCGAACGCCGGCGGGGGCGGTGAGTAGTAAATCGGTCGTTCGATGTAGACGGGTTCCTCGCGGACGATGATCCGTTGGCGTGGCGGTGGTCCGTAAGCGCGCTGTCGCGAATCTTGCATCGTGCGGATCACTTGCGGTGGCACGTTGTTCGCACTCAGATATTCGATGTCTTTCGTCGAAAGGTTGAACGTCGAGCCGGTCGAGCGAATCTGATTGATGATGACATCGGCACTGACGTTTTGCTGAACCATCGTCACGACATCGATGAGGCCCACTTGTGCCTGGCGCGACGCCTCGGCTGCGGCTTGGTCGGCGCTCGCTTGGCGGACTTCTGCGCGTTCTTCATCGCGTTTGTCGGCATTGTGGCCTGCCAGCGCACCGATGCCACCACCGAGTAGCGTACCGGCCACGGCACCGGTCTTCGGGTTGCCCGTTGCGGCACCGATTGCCGTACCGAGGCCCGCACCGACACCTGCGCCGATCAGGCCGCCTTTTTCCGTGTTGTTCATCGTCGAACAACCCGTGCTGGCGGTCGCAAGGATCGTGCAAAACCAGACTGCAATTCGTCCGTGGCGGAACATGTCGCAATTCCTCATTCATACAACGTCGTGGTGCGAACCATGCCCGTAACAGGGCAGGGCGTCAAGACCGGATTGGGTTTTCCCGGTTGACGTCGCATACCATTGCTCGCACCATGACACTTATCGCCTAACGCGGGCGTGCGTCTTTGTCGAAAACGTAAGGAGCGCGAAATGTCGATTCCACGAGCGTGGCTCGTTCTCTCGCTAGCTAGTTTCCTCAGCATGACTGAAACATCTGCCAGCGCAAATGCCCAAGCCCCCGCACTTCCCGAGGGCATGACGAAAGGCGTCACAGTCGAAGGCATCAGCGAATACAAGCTCGCGAACGGCCTGCGGGTACTTCTATTACAAGATGCCTCGCAGCCGAAGGTGACGGTCAATGCCACGATCTTCGTCGGCAGTCGCCACGAAGGTTACGGCGAAACGGGCATGGCGCACTTGCTCGAACATATGGTGTTCAAGGGCTGCCCGAAGTTCCCCGACGTGCCCAAGGCCCTCCGCGACCACGGGGCCAACTTCAACGGCACCACCTCCGTCGACCGCACGAACTACTACGAGACGATGCCCGCGACCGATGAGAACCTCGAATTCGGCATCGAACTCGAAGCGGACCGGATGGTCAATAGCTTCATCGCCCGCGAAGAACTCATGAAAGAGTTCACCGTGGTGCGAAGTGAATTCGAGCGCGGCGAAAACAACCCCGTCCGGATTCTGATTCAACGGATGGAGTCCGCCGCGTTCGAGTGGCACAACTACGGCAAATCGACCATCGGCAACCGCACCGACATCGAGCGCGTTCCCGTCGATAGCCTGAAAGCCTTCTACAAAAAGTTCTACCAGCCCGATAACGCGCTCATCGTAATTGCGGGCAAGTTCGATTCGACGAAGGCACTGGCGCTGACCGCGAAGCACTTCGGCGCGATTCCGAAACCGACCCGCGAACTGCCCGCCACTTACACCGAAGAACCCCCGCAAGACGGCGAGCGCGTCGTGACGCTCCGTCGCGTCGGCGAAGTCGGTGCGACGGGTGCGGTGTATCACATTCCCGCTGCCAGCCACCCCGATTACCCGGCGTGTGAGATTTTGGCGAATGTGCTTTCGGCGCAACCGAACGGCCGACTGTACAAGGCACTCGTCGAAGCGAAAAAAGCGAGCGGCGTCTTCGCACTCGCGCGGAACACGTTCGACCCCGGCACGATGACAGTCGTGGCCATTACCGAAGCCGACAAGACCGAATCGACCCGCGATGCGATGATCGCACTCCTCGAATCGCTCCCAGAAACGCCGATCACGACGGAGGAAGTTGAGCGCGCCCGACTGCCGCTGATTCAGCAACGCGAACGCACGTTGGCGAATACGCAACTCTTCGCGATCAGCCTCAGCGACTGGGCGGGGTGCGGCGACTGGCGGTTGTTCTTCGTTCACCGCGACCGCCTCGAAAAAGTCTCCGCCGCCGATGTCAATCGCGTTGCCGCGAAGTACCTGATTCGCTCGAACCGCACCGTGGGGATTTACGTTCCGACGAAGCAATCCGAACGAGCGCAGATCCCCGGTGCCCCACCTCTGGATTTGCTCGTCGATAAATATGTGGGCCGCGCCGCACTTTCCGCCGGGGAAGCATTCGACCCCACGCCGGAGAACGTCGAGAAGCGCGTCGTACGCGGCAAACTCGCATCGGGCCTGTCGTATGCCTATCTCCCAAAGAAAACCCGCGGCGAAACGGTCAACCTCTCGATGGTACTCCGCTTCGGAAATGCGGACTCGTTGAAGGGCAAAACCGAACCAGCCGAGTATATGGGCGCGATGCTCAACCGCGGCACGAAATCGAAGACTCGCCAGCAAATCAAAGATGAATTCGACAGATTCGGCTCGATCGTGTCGATCGAATCCGATCCGGGCGATGTGAAGATTTCGCTGCAAACGAAGCGTGCGAATCTGCCCGCCACGCTGGCATTGTTGAAGGAAATCCTCCGCGAACCGAACTTCCCCGAAGCCGAGTTCGAGGTGTTGAAACGCGAACAACTCGAAGGCCTCGAGCAAAACCGCACCGATCCGCAAGCACTTGCCGATAACGCGCTGTCGCGGAAACTCGCCCCGTTCCCGCCGGAAGACACGCGATATGTGCCGACGTTCGCGGAATCGAAAACGCGGTTGAACGCGCTGACCGTGGCGAACGTTCGCGAAGTCTACGAAACGCAACTGGGCGGCACGACTGGCGAACTTGCCATTGTCGGAGATTTTGACCCGAAGGCCGCCACGACGGCGATGGAAGCCATTCTGGAAGGCTGGACGTCGAAGGTCGCATACAAACGAATCTCGGAACCAGCCGTGGCCGTCGCTGGTGGCGTGGAAAAGATCATTACGCCAGACAAAGCCAACGCGGTCTACGTCGCCGGTTTGAACGTGGCGATTCAGAACACCGACCCCGATTATGCTGCACTCATCATCGGGAACTACGCGCTCGGCGAAGCCCCACTCGCCAGCCGCCTCAGCGTTCGCGTTCGCGGCAAGGAAGGGCTTTCCTACGGCGTGCGTTCGGCCGTTTCCGTCTCTTCGGTCGAGAAGAACGGACGCTTCAGCATGTCCGCGATCACCAACCCCGACAACATGGGTAAGGTCGATACGATCATGGCCGAAGAACTCAAAAAGTTCCTGAGCGAAGGCATGAGTGCGTCCGAACTCGAAGAGGTCAAGAAAGCGTTCGTTCAAACGCTTCGCGGTCGGCGTGCGAACGATGGCGCGTTGGCAGGGCAGTTGGTAAACGGGCTGTATGCCGGGCGAACCTTCGAGTATTACGCGGACCTCGAAAAGAAAATCGAGTTGCTCCAGCCCGGCGATATTAAGAAGGCATTCGATAAACTGATCGACCAGAAGAAGTTGGTGATCGTTCAGGCGGGCGATCTCGATAAGAAGCCTGCGCCGAAAACCGATGAGAAAAAGTAACCGGTTGCCGCGTTCGCGTGTCTACCCCATGAAACCCACCCGCAGGACGGGTGGGTTTCGTCTTCGAGGATGCTGATTATGGACGCTGCCGATCGCCCGGTCGATAACGCACCGTATTTGACTCACGTTCACGGTGGCCTGACCATCGAAGGTTGGTCGCGTGCGGCGGTGCAAAGCTATTGGCGCGTGCCCGAACTCAAGGTCGGCTTCGACCTCGGCGGCCATCCGTGGGACTTCATGGGCACGCCCAACTGGTTCGTCTCGCACACGCACCTCGACCACATCGCCGCACTGCCCGTCTACGTGGCACGCCGACGCATGATGAAAATGGAACCGCCGACGATCTACGTCCCCATCGAGGGCGTCGAAGATGTGCGGCGCTTCATGCAGATCATGCAACGGCTCGATCGCGGCCGCCAAATCGCCGAGATCATCGGCGTCGAACCCGGCCAGGAAATCGAACTCTCCCGCGAACTCGTCGTGACGGTTTTCGCCACCACGCACACGATCCCCTCGTGCGGTTTCGTCGTCTGGGATCGTCGGAACAAGCTCAAGGAAGAGTTTCTGGAACTCTCCGGCACGCAGATTCGCGACCTGCGCCTCGCTGGTACCGCAATCACGCGAGAAGTGCGTACGCCGATCCTCGCCTACACCGGCGATACCAGCCCCGCGGGCATCGACGGCTACCCGCCCGTTTACGAAGCCAAAGTGCTCATCACCGAACTCAGTTTCATTCGCGCGAGCCATCGCCGCGAGAAAATCCACAAGTTCGGCCACATGCACCTCGACGACTTCCTCGAGCGTGCCGACCGCTTCAACAACGAACTCATCATCGCCGCACACTTCAGTACCCGCTACCACACCGAGGAAATCCTCCGCACACTAGGCAACAAACTCCCCGAGAAACTGCAATCGAAAATGCGACTTTGGGTGTGAGCCGCAGGTCGCATACTTTAATCTCTCGCTTACGACGGGATGTACGCGACGTGCGGGGACAAGGTCTATTCCCGCAAGGTGAAAGTGAAGGGGGCGAACGCGCATCAGCCGCCACTGCGTCCCGCGCCACCAGGGCTATGATCTGCGAGTAATTGCTGCATTTGTGCCGTGACATCGGGGAACTGGGAGCGAACGTCGTTCGCTTCCCAGCGATCCTCTGGCCTCGCAAACAGCATCGCTTCCCGAATCGGCTCATCGTCCTCAGCATGTCCCGTCGGTTCGAGGTAAGTCCAGTCGGCCGTGCGAATGGCACGTTCACCGTAACCGTCGATTTCGCAAACACTGATCGCGTGCGTACGCGGTTCGTGTGGCGTTCCGCTCCAGTGTGCGGTCAAGTCGCGGCCTTCAGTACCCACCGCCTTTTGCATTTTCAACAGCGACAGAATCGTCGGCATGATGTCCGCGGGTTGCGTGATGTCGGACACCCGCAACCCCGCACGATCGGCGTTCGGTAGCTGGATAATGAGCGGTAGGTGTACGAACTCTTCGTGCAGATACGGCCGATGTGCCCCGACGTAGCCGCGCTCGCCGAGCGGATAACCGTAGTCGCTGGTCACGAGCCACGCAGCGGTTTCGTGGAGGTTGCGTTCGCGGAATAGCGCGAAGAGTTCGCCGAGTTGGGCATCGAACCCCGTGACAGCGGCGGCGAAGCTGCGGTGGAGCAGATCCCACGAATCGAAGTCGGCGGTATCGAACCACCCTGGCGACGGATCGGCCCACGGGATGATCGCCTCGATGTACTCATCGGGTGCCGTTTCGCCGACGAGATCTTCGACGTAAACCTCGAACACGCCATCGGGCACGTGCCACGGCGGGAGCATCGCATCGCATTCGATCCACAACAGAAACGACGCGACCGCCTTGAGTTCGTCGAGAATCTGCGGCAACATCTGCAACAACGCCGTTGTGGGCGTGGCATCATCGGGGTTCGGCCTCGCGTCGAACTGTTTCTGCCAACCAGCGTAGAAATCGGGTGTATCGTTCGCTTCGCGGTTCGCCCGGATCAACACCGTCACCACACCCGACGCATTCAGAGTGTCGATGAGATCGACCTGCGACGATCCGAATCCGGTGCGCCAGGCGATTCGTGCGGAGACGGCATCCGGTTTGTCCGAGAAGTGGTTGTCGAAGGCGATGCCATCGACGGCGAGTCGATCGAGGTGCGGGGTGGCAGAGAATTCGTTGCCGTAAATTCCCCAGCATGCGGTGGGGCAACCGTGGAGCGAGACGACGATGGTTTGCATGCACCTGCCAGGAGTGGGCGTGATTCGCGACCGTTTCGATTAGTTTATCGGCGAAATCGCAGTTCACGCGCCGCATGGGGAAATGAGTCCTACAACGGACAGAAGTAACGCTCTGCAAATGACGAGGAGATACGCTGTGCTCGGGCCGATCTTCATGCGGGAACTCGTGACGGTACCGCGACAGCGGGGACACTTTCCTACTCGCGTTGCGCTCGTCGGTCTGATCGCGATTCTGGGCATCACGCTGTGGCAAGCGACGATCGGTTTCACCCGCACGGCCACACTCGGCGAGGCCGCGCGTTTCGGCCTGATGCTCTTCCAGATCACGCTTTACGTCGAACTGATGTTGCTCGTCTTTTTCGCGGCACTTTCCGCCGCCAGCACGGTTTCGCAAGAGAAAGACCGCCGCACGTTCATCTTGCTGCTGCTCACCGACATGTACGATTACGAGATCGTGTTAGGCAAACTCGTCGGCAGTCTGTTGCCACTGGCGGCACTGTTATTGACCACCGTGCCGATCCTGTCGATGTTGCTGTTGCTCGGCGGAATCGATCCTTCGCAGGTGATCCAGGGCGCGCTCGTACTCGGTGCGTCCGCGTTCGCGGCTGGTTCGCTCGGTGGGGTGATTGCGCTCTGGCGGGAACGCACGTTTCAGGCACTCGCACTCTCGGTGTTGTGCCTCGTACTTTATTTCTGCCTCAGCCAAGGCGTTGGCATTCTCGGGCCGTACTTGTCGCAAGAAGTGAACTGGAACGTGGTTCAGGCGTGGCTCGATCCGTTCGTCGTTATGCAATCGGTACTCTCCCCACCCGCGAGCGGCTGGAGCGGCATTCCCCCCGCGTACGGCTTCACGTTCGTCATGCTGCTGTGGTGCCTGCTTCTAAACGGCCTCGGCATCTGGAAGCTGCGGAAGTGGAACCCGAGTGGCGAGCCGATCATGCAACGCGAGAAGCAGGCCGCCGACCCCGAAGCGGGGCTGAACTCGGAGGAGCTTTCCACGTTCCGCGCCAAAGCCCACGCCGCTCCGGGTGCCGTCCGCGAAGTCGGCGATAACCCGATTCTGTGGCGGGAAATCAAGACACTCGCCTACGGGCGACGCCCGCTTTTGGTCAAACTCGCATACGGACTCGTTCTGGCGCTGATCGTTTACTTTGCCTACTCCGAACTGCGTCAACCCGGTGCCCGGGCGGCCTATGCGGCGGCCTATGGCCTCGTGCCGGTCACTGTGCTGAGTATGCTGCTGATTGCCGCACAAGCCGTCACTTCGATCACTTCCGAACGCGATGGCGGCGCACTCGATATTTTGCTCGTAACCGATGTCTCGCCGTACGAGTTCGTCTTCGGGAAAATCCTCGGGGTGGTCTACAACACCTGGCAGTTCATCGTGCCACCGATCCTCATGGCTGCGTTTTACGCATTTGAAGGCGTCCTCACCAAGACGCCGGATACGCTGAGTATCGGTGCGCGATTTGCGACGAACTTCGCACCGATGCTCACGGTAATCGGTGCGATTCTCCTGCTGTTCTCGTTCGCGTTGGTGCTCGGGTTGCACGTGGCACTCCGCCTGACGAACAGCCGTATGGCGATCATCAACACGCTCGGCACCGTGTTCTTCCTGTCGGTCGGCACGCTGATTTGCATCTACCTGATCCTCATCAACGGTGGCAGTTTCGCGAACCAGTGGCTGAGCTTCATCTCGTTCCTCGTACTCGGAATTGGCGGGTTGTTGTGGGTACTCAGTGCGGATCGGCCATCGTCGGCGGTCACGATTGGCAGCACGCTTTGCCCGCTCGCAATGTTCTATTGCGTAACGAACATCCTCATCGCGAAGCCCGGCACCAACGAATCGGCCGACCCACTCGTACCGTTTGTCTCGCTGACAGTCGCGTTCGGCTTCACGATTGCCGCAATGCTCGTACCGCTACTCAGCGAGTTCGACGTGGCACTCGGTCGCACGACGGCGGCAAACGAAGAATAATATCGACGTAAGTCACAATTTATTGCCTGCATTTTCATAACACTACTTGAGAATCTCACAACATTTTGTTCACTTTCGCTCGCATCACAAAGTTGACCTGTAGCAGATCGCTATCGCGATTTTGGCCTGGTTCCAATTGCGGCGATTTTGGGTAGCAGGGAATGATTCCACCACTTACCCACCCACCCATCCCTGGAATCATTCCCGATTTCGGAATCA
>JAYVQG010000053.1:0-10831 GCA_043757025.1 Limnoglobus sp. | reverse complement strand
GTGCCCCACATTGATACCCTGTTTTGTACCATGCCCAAAATTGCAACCTCGCATTGAACCATGTCCGATTCGCGATACTACTTTCGCGGCCAGAAGATCTCTTCGCCTTTGATGACCGTGAAGAATTGGATGCGGTCTTGTTGTTCCGCGTTCGACATCTGACGAATTTGGTACCGGTTACCGTAAGGGTCGTTCAGAGCAGAAGTCCCCTGCGTCATGTAGGGTGCGAGCTGCGAGATGTCCGATAGGTCTTCATCGGTCTTCAACTTAAACGACTGGTAAGCCGTATTGAGCGCCTGCATGTCCATCAGGGCTTTGTCTTTCTTCGAGTCGTCGAAGAACTTGAACACGTAAATACTCGACACCGACGCGAGCACCACGATGATGGCGACGACGACGAGGACTTCGAGAAGTGTAAAGGCCGAGCGACGAGAATGGGAGCGGCGGGCAGGGGAAACGATCATGGCAAACCTCCGTTAGTGTGTAGTCGAATTCTACCGTAACATTAGACAGTGAGTGAGTTAATAAATTATGAGAGCCGAGGCCGCACGATCGACCCATAGTACGCGGACGCGATCCGGTGGCGCGGGATTTCTATTCTTGTAGCTGGGGTCTATGACCCCGGAAGCCTGACAATCGGGTAGAGGCTGCCCACACAGACACCGGCCTCACTACAGACACAGGCCTCACTACAGACACCGGCTACAGACACCGGCCTCACTACAGACACCGGCCTCACTACAGACACCGGCCTCACTACAGACACCGGCCTCACAGAGGCCAGCTACAGACACTACAGAAAGCTCTTCCCCCTGGGTGCTTTGCTTACGAGTCGGCACCACCCACGGCGGACCCCATCTTAAACACGGGCAGGAGCAGTCCGGCGACTACCAATAAGACGACGACGGCCATCACTAACAACATCAGCGGTTCGAGAAGTTTCACCATCAGTTCGAGGTTGCGAGCGGTTCGTTTCTCCAAACTGTCGGCAATGTCGATCAGCACCTTCTCGAGGCTGTTCGCTTCCTCACCGACCGCGATCATCTCGACGACGTCGTGTGGGAAGTACTTGCAACGCCGGAGCGGGTCGGCGAGTTTCTGCCCGCTCGTCACGTTCTCGGCGGATCGCTCGATCGCCTCGGCCAGGACTTTGTTCCCCGTGGAATCTTTGGCGATATTTAGCGCTTTCAGAATCGGGATGCCGTTGTGCAGCATGGTGCCGAGGATTCGCGTAAACCGAGACAGCGAGAGCGCGAGGAAGACACTGCCGAACAACGGCAACTGGAGTCGGAGGGCATCCGCCGTGTAACGGCCCGGCCCACGCGACCACCAGACCAATGTCGCAATCGAGCCAACTACGACGATCACAAGTACCAAGCCCACCCACGATTGCAACTGATGGCTCGACCAGATCAGCGCCGTCGTCAACAACGGCAGTTCGCCTTTGGCTTTGAGTTTCTCGAAGATCGGCTCGAACTTCGGCACGAAGAAGATCACCAACACGTTCAGCACGAACAACCCCGCGAGCAACAGGAACGCCGGGTACGCGAGTGCGCCGATCACCTTTGCCTTGAGGTCTTCCTGGTGTTCGACGAACACGGCCACGCGCTTCAGAACGTCTTCGAGGAAGCCGCCTTCTTGCCCCGCGCGGATCATACTAATTACGAGTTCGTCGAAGACTTTCGGGTGTGCGGCCATCGCCTGCGCCAGCCCCGTACCATCTGCGACTTTCATGCGAACATCGCGAAGCACGCTACTGAGTCGCTTGCTGCTGCTTTGCCGTTCGAGGATTTCCAACGAGCGCAGCATCGGCACGCCGGAGTGCAACAAGTCCGCAAGTTGTGCGTACGTCGTCGAGAGTTGCCGTTTGCTGACTCCGCTGAAAAAGTAACCGCCACCCGACTGGCTCGCCGCCGCCTGCGTGATGCGAATCGGGAACAACCCGCGGCCATCGAGAATCGTCGCGGCTTCGCGCTCGGTCGCCGCCGTGAGCGTACCCGTCTGCTTGGTTCCGGTGCTCCCAAGGGCTTCGTATGTGAAATCGGGCATGATGTTCCTGGAGCGTTAGCTAATGTCCCCGGCGGTGGTGCGACCGACTTCGTCGATGGTTGTGGTGCCGTTGAGGATCTTACGCCAGCCATCGTGACGCAACGTCGACATGCCGTTTTTGAGAGCCTCGAGGCGAATCACGTTCGAGTTCACCCGCTGGACGATGAGGTCTTTGATAAAGTCCGTGTTGACGAGCAACTCGTGGATGCCAGTTCGTCCGCGATAACCCGACTGGCGGCACGATCGGCAACCGGCCCCCATCTGAAGGCGGACCGGGCTGCCGTCGTCGTTGTGTTTGTGCGGGAAGTCGATCGGCAGTTCTTCGGTTACCGGCACGTATTCCGTACGGCAGTCGGCACAAATGGTTCGCACTAGCCGTTGCGCCAGCACGCCTTCCACCGTCGAAGCGACGAGGAACGGCTCGACTTTCATGTCGATGAGGCGCGTAAAGGCGCTCGGGGCGTCGTTGGTGTGCAGCGTGCTGAACACCATGTGACCCGTCAAGGATGCCTGAATTGCGGCCTCGGCGGTTTCCAAGTCGCGCATTTCGCCGATCAAAATAATGTCGGGGTCGTGTCGCAAGATCGACCGCAACGACGAGGCAAACGTCAGCCCGATCTTCGCGTGCGTCTGAATCTGGCAGATTCCCGGCTGCTGATATTCGACCGGGTCTTCGACGGTAATGATCTTCGTCGATTCGTCTTTAACTTCGTTGAGTGCGGAATACAGCGTCGTCGATTTTCCCGAACCGGTTGGCCCCGTGACGATGACGATGCCGTGTGGCAGATCGATCAGTTGGCGAAACTTGCGGTCGATGTCCGGCAAGAAACCGATGCTTTTCAGGCTGAATACCATCCGGCTCTTATCGAGGAGCCGCATGACGACGCCTTCGCCGTGAACCATCGGAATGATCGATACGCGAACGTCGACTTCGCGCCCCGAGACGCGCATCTTGATGCGGCCGTCTTGCGGCAAACGCTTCTCGGCAATGTTTAGCCGGGCCATGATCTTCAAACGGCTGATGATCGCCGACTGAAAGCGATTGATCTCCGCTGGCAGCTTCTGTTCCTGTAGCAAACCGTCGATGCGATACCGGACCCGTAGCCCCGTTTCTTCGTGTTCGATGTGAATATCGCTCGCCCGCTCGTTCGATGCCTCGACGAGGATCTCGTTCACCAACTTCACGACCGACGCTTCTTGCGCTTGCTTCGCGAGTTCGCTATCGTCGGTCTCCATGTCGTCGAGAAATTCGATGTCCGATTTGCGATCTTCGACGAGGCTACTCACCGTGTCGCCGCCGACGCCGAAGTGAATCTTGATGAGCCGCGTGATTTCCTTCGGACTGCCGAGCACGGGATGAATGTGCAGCCCCGTCAGCGTGTTCAACTCGTCGATGGCGTAGGCGTCGTACGGGTCGCCGGTCGCTACCGTTAGCGTGCCGTTGTGGCGGGCGATCGGCATCAAATTTTTACGGTGGAGCAACTTCAACGGCACCGCAACCAAGGCTTCGGCTTCGACTTTCGTCTGCGTGAGATCGACCCATTCCATCCCGAATTCTTCGGCGAGAATCGGTAGTAGGATGTCTTCCTTAACGAAGCCTTTTTCGATGAGCGTGAGGTGCGGCGCTTTGTCGGCCGCCGCTGCCACGGCATCGGCGGCACGCGCGACGTCGGAATCGGAGAGAATGCCGCGCTTCGCCAACTGATGAATGATCTGCATAGGTCGTGTGCCGCGAGAACGCCGATTTCGGATACTCTCAATTTAGGAATATATCTGCGCTCGGATGAGAACGTGCTGAGTCTGCGGAAACCTTAACGATTGAATGTGCCGTGTCCGAACGGTTGTTCGGGTCGAGCCGATTACGGCGTAGGGCAGTGTCCCGTATCGCACGCCGCGCGCGATCGCTTCGGCAGCTTCGGGCGAATCCAGGCAAAAATCACGTAGCCGAGATTCGCAAACGGTCGCATCCACCACCTCCGCGTCAGCCACGCCAGCCAGCAGAACCCCGGTACCGATTGCCACATCGCAATCAGGGCATCGACCCCGGTAATAATCTCGCCACTCTGCCGCTTCACGTGCATCGAACGATGCACCGCCACCGCATCCAGGCCGTACGATTTCGCATCGAACACCGACAACGAAATATCGACGTAACCGAGCGTGCCGTCGGTTACACGGCGGCGAAACATATCGATTTCGCGCGAGCAGAGCGGGCACAAACCATCGTAAAAGATCGTCAACTGCGGTGCGTTCATGGCAAGTTCTCCAAGACATTATTAGGCGCAGTCGGAGGTCGAATCCCAGTTCGTTTACTCCACACACCGCTCTCGTATCCGATCGCGTGCCCAAATTGCGGCTTCGCGGACGATGGCGTCTTCGTCGGTTGCGGTGAGGTCGAGTGCGGGGATGGCACCCGCGTCGCCGATGTTTCCCAACACGATGGCGGCATTTCGACGCAAGCCTGCGCGTTTGGTACGCGCGAGTGATGTGTGGCCGAAGCGCTTCTTGAACTCCACCTGAGTGATGCCGAGGAGTTGGATCGGGTCGAGAAACTGTAACGCGGGGTCGTGCGGGAATGTGTGCGAAGCGCCCACGTTGCGGTTCCACGGGCAGACTTGCTGGCAGATGTCGCAGCCGAACAGCCAGTCGCCGATGTTCGCGCGATGTTCTTCGGGGATCGCGGTACGCAGTTCGATCGTCAGGTAGCTAATGCAACGTCGGGCGTCGAGCGTGCCGGATTCGGGGAACGCCTGCGTCGGGCAGGCATCGAGGCACGCAGTGCAGGTGCCGCAATGGCTTCGCACGTGAGGCGGATCGGTTTCCAGATCGGCAGTCGTCAGCAGCGCACCGAGGAAAAAGAAACTGCCCCGATGTTTGTTGATGAGCATCGTGTTCTTGCCGAACCACCCCAGCCCGGCACGTCTGGCGAAGTCGCGTTCGAGCAACGGTGCGGTATCGGCGATGGCACGCGATACCGTGCCAGGACGCTCGATTTCTAGCCATTCCGCCAACAGATTGAGGCGATCCCAGATGAAGCGATGATAGTCTGGCCCGTGAGCATAAGCCGCCACGCGACCGTGGGAATGTTCATTTTCTGCGGATGTGGAAGCACCGTATTCCAGCCCGACCATCACGACATTGCGGACGTCGGCGAGGACCGATTCCGGGTGTTGCCGTGCGTCGGCATGCTTGGCGAGGTAGCCCATCTCGCCGTGGAAATCGCGACCGATCCACTCCGTGAATCGCGCGAAACCGTCTGCCTCGGTGGCAGGCGCGATACCACAAAGCGAAAAGCCGAGACGGTTCGCCTCGGCTTTCAGTCGGTCCTCGACTCGCACGGCGAACCCTCGTTAAAGCGACACTTTCGCGCCGAAGTCGCGCTTCTGCTCGCTGATGAAATACGTCGAACATGCCGCATCGATCAAGTCCGGGCTGAAGTTCACGCGCTCCATGTTGTACTTCGCGATCGACATCATCTGGTCGAGCAAGTCGCGCGGCTGGCACATTCGGAACGGGCGTTTGTTGTTGCGATACCATTTGTCGATGAGGTAATCGACGCCGCTCGGGTCGTAATCGACGCGCTTGCCCTTGCACACGAGTTCCCATATCTTGCGATACTGTTCTTCGCTCGGGTCGCGAATTTCGATCTTGAACTTGATCCGCCGCAAGAACGCTTCGTCGGCGAGTTGCGTCGGGTCCATGTTCGTCGAGAAAATCAGAATTTGGTCGAACGGAACTTCGACTTTCGTACCGGTGATCGTCGTCAGGTAATCGTACTTTTTCTCGAGCGGCACGATCCAGCGGTTGAGCAAGTCCATCGGTCGCATTTGCTGCCGGCCGAAGTCGTCGATCATGAAGATGCCGCCGTTCGCCTTCATTTGCAGCGGGGCTTCGTAGTATTTGCCGATCGGGTTGTATGTAAGGTCCAACATCGACAGCGAGAGTTCGCCGCCGACGACGATCGTGGGCCGTTTGATCTTGATGTAGCGTCGGTCGAATTCGTTCGCCTTTTTCAGCAGCCCGCCGTTGGGGTCTTCCTGTACTTCCTCGCGAATGACGGTGTGCAGAATCGGGTCGAACACGCGGATAATCTGCCCATTCGCTTCGACGGCGTACGGCACGTAAATCGTATCGCCCATCAGCCGTGTGATTCGCTCGGCGACGCTCGTTTTGCCGTTGCCGGGGTAACCGAAGAAGAAGATCGATTGCGCGGAGTTGATCGCCGGGCCGATCTCGTTGAACGATTCATCGCTGATGATCAGGTCTTCAAAGGCCTTGCGAATACTCCGCCGCGTGACGACGATTTTCTTCACCGTCTGCGCGAGCACGGCTTCGACGTAATCGGTGAACGGCACGGGCAGAGGGCCGACGTAGCTCGTTTTCTCCATCGCTTCTTGTAGAGCGGCCGTGCCCTTCGGCGGCTTGATTTCGTAGATGAATGCGTTGTCGCCGCCTCCGCTGCCACGCTGGCCAACGATGTCGATTAGCGTCTGTTTCCGGAGCGATTGCAGCACCGGCCCGAGTACGGGGAACGGCACCGCGAGTTCGTTGGCGATCTCGCCGCCCGTGAGTTGGCCGCGCGTGAAAATCACTCGCAGGATCATGTCGAACAGGAACGGACTCGGCAGGCCGAGTTCTTCCCATTTCATAGGGATTCGCGGAGCAAATTGGTTGCCGCTAACGGTCGGCGATCCTTCCTCGTCGGTTGGCGGCGGATCGCCGAGAAGCGTCACGCCATCGAGACTACCGTAGCGTTGGGCATCGGCCAGAAGTTGATCGTAGTGGAGCTTGTGTAACCGCAAATGTTCGACCGCGCCCGCATCGCCGGCGGCTTCGGCTTGCGCCAGACAATCGAGTACCGCAGGCGCAACGGCGTACTTCACGCCGTCGATGTACATGTGGTGAAGGTACTCCCCCGGTCGAACGTAACAGTCCGGCGTGTGCGTCGGAAGCTGTAACATCTGATGGTAAAATTCATTCGCGATAATGAATCGCATCGGCCACCTTCACACCTGAGTCTGCAAGTTTACACTTCGTCTATCTTAGAATACAGATGGCCCGATTGGAAATTTCAGCCAGAAAGTACCCTTCACGTCTCGTTCACTTTCCCCCGACAATGGCTACCCGTGCCGCCGAACCGGGTACGTCTTCCAACTCGACGCGGAGGTCTTCGGTTCGTTTCGTGCGATCGATTACGATCGTCACGATGTTCGGTCCGGCTTTGAAATCGAACACGGTTTCGGGCTTGACATCGACCGTCGCGTTACCGAGGTAGACCGTCAACCCGGCGACGGTTTGGAACTTCAACTTCGCCGCACCGGGTGCGGTGACATCGAGCGAGAAGCGAACGACCGATTGCGGTTCCGAACCGTTCCAGACGACGAACTTGGGCACATCGTTGACCGGCAGGTCGCCGGAAACTCTCGTATAGGCCGAGGACCAAACGAACGCCGTCGGGTTCTCCGCCGTGGCCGAAACGCGGGTGCGTCGGAACAGGTTCAGGTTCTCGTTGAGAGGATCGATGACCTGCCAGCGACGAACGAGCCGGGCGCGGTTCGGCGCATATGGCCCGACTTTACCGAGTTCGGACATGAAGCGAATGAGGTCGACGAATTCCTGTCGCGTCAGCGAATCGGTGAGGCCATCGGGCATCAGCGAGCGGGCGTTTTTCTTGCTCGCCACATCGTCGGCCGCGATCGTCACTTCCTTATCGTCCGACAAACGCAGCACGAGTTCGGTCTTCGTTTCGCGGAGCTTGATCCCCGAAACGACCTTGCCCGATAGCGTTTCGACTTCGATCGCGTTGTAGCCTTCCTTCACCGCCTTGTTCGGCATCAACAGCGATTCGACGAGGTAATCGATCTGCGCACTCGCGCCGATGCTGGTCATGTCGGGGCCAACTTGCCCACCCGCCCCGGCAACTCCGTGACACGTCAGGCACTGCATTTCCTTGCGGCGATAGATCGCCTCTCCGCGAACGGGGTCGCCTTGTTTCTGGACTTCGACGACGAACTGCTTCACTTCATCGGGCGTCGGATCTTTGCGTGCCGCAGTCAGGTTGCCCGCTTTGGTGAGTGCGTCCATCAGTCCCGGCAGATTCTGTCCCGAACCGCGAACGATACGCAGGCCGATCTTCGCGGTGTCGGCTACGATCGGCTTGCTTTTCTTCAGTGCCGTTTCGAGCGCGGCGGGTCCACCCTTCTGGCGAAGGAACGCATCGAAAATGTCGCCCGCAGATGGCGTAAACGTGGCGTCGGCGAATAGCTCCGTCGAGGTGGTCGCGGACTTCGCAACGTCGAACCCGATCGTGCGGACGAGTGCCATCGACCGCACCGGCGTTCGCTTGTCGTTGGCAACGATGCCGGTGAGGAACTCCTTCGCGCGGGCATCGCTATAGGCAGCCAGCCCGTCGAACGCAGCCTCGCGATCTTCGATGACTACATCCTTCGCGGAAGCGGCGATCGCTTCGAGCGAGGGGCGAACATTCGCGTCTTTCCACAAGCCCGCCAATCGACACGCGGACCTTGCGGCCAAGCGATTATCGGGATTGCTACCGTTCGCGATCTCGTCGATCATCGCCGTGAGGCTGAGGTTCTTCGGTGCGGGGACTTTGCGAACCCGTGCGGCGTCTTCGAGCGATTTCAACAACGTTGTCCGTTGTGTGGGAGTCGCCTTCGCGGCATGTTCGAATACCTTCGCGAGTTCGTCTGGCCCGCCGATTTGTGCGACTAACAACCAGATGGCCGATTCCTGATCCGGCGACAGTTTGCCACTCGTCAGGAGTGCCACCAACGGCTTCACGGCATCTTTGGATCCCGATGCTTCCATCGCGAAGACGAGTTTCTTGGCGTCGCCACCGAACGTCAGTTCGCCCGCCTTAAACGCGGGCAGCCAGATCGGTTCGAGGTCGCGGACCGTCAGCCAGAGTGCGTAATCGAGGGTTTTGTCCATCGGCTTGTCGAGTGCCTTCAGTGCGGTTTCGACGGCAGTCGGCGCGGTCGATACCGCCAGGCCGCGAATCGCTTCCATCCGTACGCGCGGCGATTCGTCTTGTACCGCCGCCGCGAGCAATCCTGGCGCATCGGCGAGTTTCTCCTGCCAGTGAGTCAGCACGCGAACCGCCCCTGCACGGACGCCGGGATCCTTCGCGGAAAGCAGCGAACGCAGTAGCACGGCTTCGGTTTCGTCGAACGCCTGATACATCCAAAGTGCCTCGAGGCGATGCGATTCCGCATCGGGTGGTAGTGCCGCCACCCACTTTGCGAGAGCAGGCAGAACCTCGGTCGGGCCGAGTTCCTTCAGCACGCGCTTCGTTTGTTGGCGGGTCCAGTCTTCGGGCGATTTCAGTTGATTCAACAGGTCGGGAATCGGCGTGCCCACGAGTTTCGGGCGCGGAACTAGCGGGCGTCCCTTCGCGGTGATCCGCCAGATGCGGCCGTGGGTATGGTCGCGGCGCGGGTCGCGAAAATCGACTTCGCCGTGCTGAATGATCGGGTTGTACCAGTCGGCGATGTAGATTGCGCCGTCCGGCCCCATCTTCACGTCGATCGGCCGAAACGCGGGGTGGTTCGTCTTGATGACTTCCTGTTGTTCGCGCGATTCGTAGGTGCTGCCGTTGTCGCGAAGTACGAAACGGCAGACGCGGTGGCCGCGGAAATCGTTAGTAATGAGGCTGCCCTGCCAGTCGTCGGGCAGGTGTCGGCCGCTGACCACTTCGAGGCCGCAATGCTTCGGACTACCGGGATTCATGCCGTGCAAGATGCGGTTCGTGCCGTATGCCGTCAGGTACGACGCACCGGGCACCGCGTGATTGATCCCCTCGCCACCCGCACCGTCTGTGACGAACGATTGGCCGTACTTATCGAAGTGGTGACCCCAACTGTTGACCCAACCGCGTGCGAAAACATCGAGGCCCGCCACTTCGGGGCGGTAACGCCAGATGCCACCCGCGTTGAGCCGCTTCACGCCGTGAGGGGTTTCGAGGTGGCTGTGAATGTAAATCGACTGGTTGAAGTACAAGGCACTATCGGGCCCCCAGCGGAAAGTGTGGATGATATGGTGCGTGTCTTCGGTGCCGAACCCGGAAAGCATCACCCGCGTGCGGTCCGCTTTGCCACCGGGCTTCGATGCGGACAGGTGAACGAGTTCGGTGCTGTTCGCCACATACGCGCCGCCATCGCCCGGTTCGATGCCCGTGGGAATGAGCAAGCCATCGGCGAACACCGTCGTTTTGTCGGCCTTGCCGTCGCCATCCGTGTCTTCGAGAATCAGGATTTTATCGTTGGCTTTCTCGCCCGGCTTGATCTGTGGGTAGATCTCGCTCGACGCGATCCAGAGCCGCCCTTGCGGGTCGAAGTTCATCTGGATCGGCTTCGCTAGCAGCGGATCGGCGGCGAACAGATTCACCTCGAATCCGGGTGCCACGATGAACGACTTCCGCTCGATCTCCGGGTCGGAGTCGGGGACAATCGCATTCGTTTGTGCGAACGCCATGTGCGGAAATAACGAGAGTGCGAAGAACGTGGCGAGGTATTTCATGGAGAAATTACTGAGTGAGGTCTTGGAGGGAATTTCGCTCGAATACAGTCGATCCGTCACAGCGTGAGTTCGTCGATCGATTGGATCGTCACTGTTTGCCGAAGCGCGGCTTGGAGTTTTGCCGCGTCTGTTGTCATTTGAATTTTCGGCATGGTTCAAAAGTGGGTAGCAGTTATGCGTTTGTTTGCGATTGCGATTCGGCTATCGTAAAGTGCCTGTTTCTCCCAGAATGTGAGTTGCGAAA
>JAYVQG010000052.1:0-10837 GCA_043757025.1 Limnoglobus sp. | reverse complement strand
AGTGCCAGAACTCGGAATTAACGCCCCAAGTATTTCGCTTGTTTTCACGGGAATTCCCGCAAATTCTGTGGCAGATCATTTGCGAGTTTCGGCACTAGCGAGATCGCTCGACCGTCGGCGAGAATGAGCGAAATCAGAATCTGGTAATGCGGTTGTGTTCCACCGTCTGTTGCAGTGCCAGGTTCGGCGTGACCATCTCCCGGTCCCCTGCGGCCTCCCGGAGTGCGGCCACGAATGTCGCAAACCCCGGATGCCCCACCTCGCTGTCGAATACGATCATTTCCCGCCGCCACCCGGCCACCCGGAACCGGACCACGCGTTCGTGGGCATCGGCATCGTGCCATGCTGGCGGCCGGCCTACCGACCACGAATCGACTCGCGTCCACTCGACTGAGAACCCCCAGTTCCATCGCGGGGCCTTGGTCAACCCGGCCGGGCCGACTGTCACCGCGGTCGTGAGCAACACGACTGGGGCGAGAACGTAGCAGTAGGCCGCAGCCCCGGCCATTGGGAAGCCCATCCACCAGCCGAAGTGCCGCGGGCCAGCCTCCCACGGGGTTAAGATTGTTATCACAGCGAATGGCAAACCACAGATGAATACCAGCAGGATGCTCCCTCGACGCGGACAGAAATGGTAAACAGCTTCGGCCCCGCTCACTGGATACTCTCCGCGCGCAGTTGACATGATTTGACGCTTATTCAACTTACGACGTAAGAACGTTTTGCGGCGAGCATTTAGAAGCAGGAAGTTCCCACGGACGTTCGTCCGTGGGCTTTCGGTTGACGCACCCACACGATTTCGCGAAGTCAAAAAATCGCAGGCGATGCGACGTAACCCGGAATTCGCGACGTGCATGAAGTGACCGGAAATTGTCTCATCCGGTCGATTTTATGTCGGGTCCGGTCGATTTTCGGTCAATGTTGGTCGATTTTCGGTCGCATTCGGTCGCGAAATGACCAGTCGTTTCGGCTGATGCGAAATCGAGCGCCTCGACATAACTCACGACAGGATGATAGGATACGGCAAAACTGCCAGAAACGATCGGCGATTTGCGATCGAAAAGTGGCGTTTTGAGACCCGAAAACACCCCAAAAAGCAGTTTTGGAGTGTCCGCAATTGTGACTTACGTCGATTTGGAATGTCTGAAACCGCGTTATCGAGTATCGTGGCAGGCTGACTCATCGCATTGAGGCAGAGAGAACCACGTGAGCCATCGCATTGGAATTATCGGGCTGATGCACGAATCGAACACGTTCATTGCCGAGCAAACGACACTTATCGATTTCGAGAACGATCTGCTTTTGCGCGGTCCGAGCGTTCGCGAGAAGATGGCGGACTCTTTGCACGAAGTCGGCGGGTTCTTCGTGGGGTTGCAGATGGCGGGTATCGAAGCGGTGCCGATCTTCATGGCACGGGCGTTGCCGTACGGCACGATTTCCGCCGAAACGGCAGACATTTTGTTCGAACGGCTACTCGACGCCGTGGCGGAACACGGACCGCTCGATGGCTATCTCGTTGCGCCGCACGGGGCAACAGTGTCGGCAAATCATGCGGACTTCGATGGCGATTGGCTAACGCTCTTACGCGAACGAATTGGCCGGCAGACGCCGATGATTGCCACGCTGGACTTGCACGCGAACCTGTCCGCTCGCATGGTGGCCGCATGCGATGCGATCGTCGGCTATCGCACGAACCCGCATCTCGACCAGAAGGAACGCGGCATCGAAGCCGCCACGCTGATGGCACGCACCGTTCGCGGCGAAATCCGCCCCACGGTGGCTGCCGCGTTCCCAACGCTGGCCGCGAATATCGAACGCCAAGCGAGTGCGGAACCGCACTGGCGACCGCTTCAGGACAAGCAAGCCACGCAGTTGGCGTTGCCCGGCGTGCTCTCGAACAGCTTGCTGTACGGCTTCCCGTATGCCGACGTGCCGCAGATGGGTTCGTCCGTTGTGGTCGTGACCGATAACGACCCCGCACTTGCGCAAAAGCTCGCCGACGATCTCGCAGCGGAATGGTGGCAACGACGCGACGATTTCGCGGGCAAAATGCGAAGCGTGGCCGAAGCGATGGTGTTTGTCGCAACCCACGATGGCCCGATTTGCTTGCTCGACATGGGCGATAACGTCGGTGGCGGTTCACCTGGCGATAGCACGATTCTGGCCCACGCACTGATCGAAGCGGGTGTGAAGAGCCTAGTGATTCTGCAAGATCCCGAATCGGTACACCATGCGGAATCGGTCGGCGTGGGCCATCGCGTGACGCTTTACATGGGCGGTAAATGCGATCGGCTGCACGGCGAACCGATTGAAGCCATCGTCGAAGTGATTTCGCTCCACGATGGCAAATTCGAGGAAACAGAAGTGCGGCACGGTGGCATTCGCTCGTTCGATCAAGGCCGCACAGCCATCGTCACCACCGATACGGGGATGACCGTGATGCTGACAACACGCCGAACGGCCCCGTTCAGCCTGCGTCAACTGACCGCGTTCGGCGTCGTCCCGAAACAGTTCCACGCCATTGTTGCGAAGGGCGTCCACGCGCCAACCGCCGCCTACGCGCCGATCAGCAAGCACTTCATCCGCGTCAACACGCCCGGTGCCACCACTGCCGACATGGTCGCGCTCAACCACCAGCACCGCCGCAAGCCACTGTACCCGTTCGAGGAATGCTTTTAGGCGGCCTTCAAGCCGGGTAACTTGTGCCACCACGGTGCGGCCGTCGGTTCCTCGTGATGATCGTCGTGCTTGTCGGCTTTCTTGGATTTCTTCTCGTCGGCTTTCGGTTTTTCGGTCGTCAAGACTTGCATGGCGATGCCGAGCAGCGTGGCGACGATAACCCCGCCATTGAGCGCGGTACTGTGATCGCCCACCCATTTGACGGCATCGTAGGTTCCTAAGCTTTGCGCGATGAAGAATGCGGCATGCCACGAAATGAGCACGCCGACGAAACTCGCAATCATCATCGTCCAGAGACGATAGAGGATGACGCCGAACAACCCACCCGCCAGGAACACCGCCCACATCTCTTGGGCGTGAGGTAGCACCGATTGCACGGCGATCCACGCCCCGACACCACCGGCCACGAACGCGAGTAATTTTGCAATTTCGAGTGCCATTACCCCGCCCGCAAACGCGAGCAGCACGCCGATGACGAGCACCTGGCCCCCCGCAGCCTTACCCGCGCTGAGGCCGAGAACTCCCGCCGCAGTGGTGATGCCAAATACGACCCAAAAGCGGTGCCAACGCCAGCCGAACGCCCAGAGTAAGAAGCCGACCAACAGCGTGAAGAACGCCGCTCCGAGCGAGAGTCCTTTGGCTTCCATCAGGATGTCGGGTGCGATCAGTTGCATCGGTTTTGCACGGAGAGGGAATTTCGCGTTGGACAGCAATTCGCTATAGTTTAACGTTATCGAGATGAAATCGTACCTGTCAAGCGAGTGGCGTTCGCAACCGAGCGAAATCCGATTTTCACACATGAAAGTGTCGGCTTCTCCGTCACGGTTTACCAAACGGGAAAGCCTTCTGAGGTCAGCCAATGCGAAACTTGTACTTGATAGTTGCGATGCTCATACTCATCGCTGGATGTGCCGACACGAAATCCGATGATGGTGCGAAGCCCCTCCCGGAGAAACGAATTCCGCCGGGAGCGAATGGACCGCGTTAATACACGCCGACGACGGTGTTGCCTGCGAGTTCGGCGAACGGACGAACGCCACTGACGCCGTCCCACGGGTACTTCTCGAATGGCTTTTCGCGTTCGCCTTCGTCGCGCTCCGGGAAGCGGGGCACGAAGAATTCCTTCGTGAGCGTCGTCAGCATGACGCGACCCGTTTCGCCGTAAGGCACGATTTCGTCGTAGTTGTCCGGGTTCACGACTTGGATGACCGCACGCGGTTGCGGGGCGTAGTAGCTGATTTTGAAGCCGTCTTCCGGCCCGATTGGCTTCGAACAGGCCAACCCCATCAGCGTGTTGCCGTACGTCGGCGTCATGTACACTTCGCCGTTGTCGAGCATTTCCTCGTAGGCTTCCCGCGTGAATTGCGGCGTGAACTCGGTGCCGCCGCTGAAGATACCGATGATGCCCGCCGTCTGGATCGAACGCAGCCCACCGCTCGGGACTGCTTTGCCGAGTGCGCGATATTTGTCTTCGAGGCGACCGGCACGCAATGCCTCGTCGAGTGCCGCAAGCAGTTTCGGCGTCGTGAACATACAGCGGATTTCGTGGCCACCCGCGAGTACTGTCAGTGCCTGATCGATGCAGTGATCCTTGTACGACTGCGCCTCGGCGATCTTGCGTTCCTTCAAGCACTTCACCACGTAACGCGGGTCGAGGTCGACGCAGAAGGAAATACCGCCACGGTATTGTGCGAGGTGTTCGATCGCCAACCGCAACCGGCGTGGCCCCGATGGCCCGAGCATCAGCCAGTTCGAGCCGCGCGGGAACGATTTCTCGGGGAAGGTGTCCGAGATCATTTCGTAGTCGATTTTGAAGTCGTCGATGACGATACGCGACTTCGGCAAACCGGTGGTGCCACCCGTCTCGAAAACGTAGACGCCGCGGTCCGCATACGCCTTCGGCACCCAGCGACGCACGGGGCCGCCACGCAGCCAATCGTCTTCAAAGATCGGGAATTTCTTGATGTCGTCGAACGTGTGGACGTCGGTCAGCGGGTTGAAGTCGAACGACTTCGCTTTGTCCAGCCAGAACGGGGTACCGGTCGCGGGGTCGAAGTGCCACTGAACGATTTCGCGGAACTGCGTGTCGAGTTGCGTCTTGGCATTCGCGATTTTTTCGGCGAGTGTCGCACCGGTGACGGGTATCGGCTTGCCGGGTGTGTCTTGCACGGGAATAACCCTTCAATCTGAGGAGGGAATGTTGTCGCAATGATAGGACCGCGAGATCGTCACCGACCACAACGGATCGATCTCGCGGCGAGATTCGAATTCGATTTACTTCGCTGAGAAGGCGTAGAGCGTCTTTTCGGTCATCACGTAAATCACACCATTCGCGACGATGGGCGTGCTGCGAACGGGGGCTTCGAACTCGACTTTGGCGATCAGGTTTTCCTTCTCGACTTCCTTCCGCTTCGCCAGCATTTTCACGCGAAAGTCTTTCTCATCCTTCGCGTCGGCGATGTCGATTTCGTCGATCACCTTCGGCGACTTGTTGTGCTTGAAGCTGAAGACGTCGCCGCTCTCAGTCGCGATAAAGATTTTGCCGTCGACGTAATACGCCGAACCCCAGATCGCGCCCTTGAGATCGTACTGCCAGAACTTCTTACCAGTCTTGGCATCGAGGCAGTGAACGTAACCTTGCAGTTCGGTGATGTACAACACGCCATCGATGATGCAGGCGGTGCTCATCGTTCGGCCGAAGACGAAATCGCGCGGCACGAACTTCCGCTTATCGGCCCCGCCGTAGTGCCAAACCACGCCGGACTTCGGGTTCGGTTTGCCGGTCATTCGCAGTTTACCTTCTTTGTCTTTTTCGGTTTTATCGACGAGTTGTTCGGAGATATCGCCGGTCGCACCCGCGGGGTTGATGCACCAGAAGTGCCCGATACCCGTGAAGTGTTCGGGGTCTTGGCCGACGCCGATGTAGACTTTGCCTTCGTTGACGATCGGCGTGCCGACGAAGTCGCTGCGCGTGCCACTGCCGCCGAGTTCGTAGATGGAATCTTTCGGATTCGCATCGAATTTCCAGAGCAATTCGCCCTTCATTGGCTCGAAGCTATACAGCCAGCCATCGCCCCCCGTGAAGATCGTTTGCTTGACGCCTTCGATCTCGGAATAGACGGGATTCGACCATTGACCGTGCATGATGTTCTTGCCGGGCAGGCTGCTTTTCCAGGCGAGCGTGCCGTCTTTTTTGTTGAGTGCGATGAAGCTCGGTGCTTCCGGCGAAGGGATATTCGCGTGATTCTCGTCGACGCCGTTCGCGGTCGTGATGTAAATCATGTCGCCGACGACGAGAGGGCTGCCAGCAGACATGTTGTGTGGGAACACGTTGAGTTTCGCGATCATGTCGAATTCCCAAACGATATCGACGTCGGTTTTATCCTTGTACTTTTCGGTCTGAATTCCATCGTTGCCGTTCGCGAATCCGTCGACGTCGGCACAGACGATCGTGCAGCGATTGGAGACATAATACACGCGATTGCCATCGACGGCTGGCGTAGAGCAGATACCTTCTTTGGGCCAATCTTGCACCGGGCCGGACGGGAGTTTGTCGTGGATCGCTTGCCAGAGTAGCTCGCCGGTCTTCTCGCTGAAGCACATCAGGACGCCTTTGTCCATCGGCTCGAGTTCGCCATCTTCGTTCTTCTTCTGGTCGCGTTTATTGCGTGGCTTCTCGTTGTTCGTGCCGACGAAGACTTTGCCACCGGCAACGGTCGGCCCACCATAAGCGCGCGAGCCGAGTTCGGCTTGCCAGAGCGGTTTCGCATCGCTCGCACGAATCAGTTTGTCGATCTTCTTGCTCGGATCTTTCGGGTCGGCGACTTGTTCTTTGAGGTCGTAAAGTGTGCCGGGAATGCCTTTGTCGATGAGGTTCACGAAGTTGCGGTCGGGCGTGCCGCCGAACATCACGTGATCCGACTTACCCGCCACCGCCGGTTTGACCGCAGGCTTCGTTTCTGGCACTGGAACGGGTTTCGGTGTGGGTACCGTCTCAGGCATCGGCACCGGTTTCACTTCCGGCTTCGGCGTAAGGATTGGCATCGGCGGCACCACGGGTACTTTCACCTCGGGCTTTTTGTCGTCGACCTTCGCCACTTCAATCGGCTTGTCGGCCACTTTCACGACGTCCGCGGCCTTGTCGGCAACGGGGACGCGCTGGCTCTTGATGCCGTAATAAATCGCCCCGGCGGCGATGCCCGCCGATAGTAAGGCGGCCACGGCGGTACGGGTCACTTTCGCTGCGTTCATATCTGGTGTTCTCGGTGTGTGGGTGTCGTTCGATTATTTTTTGGCGTTCGGCTTTACGAGGAGGTTATCGTAGAAGATGTCCGAACCTGGCAAGGTTTTGTCTTCGGTGACGAGCATATTCGTGACGTACCCGTAAAGCGCTGCCGCACCTTCGGTGTTGGGGGCCGGGTCGCGGAACTCGACCGTCCACGCTTCGGGTTCGGGTGCGGTTTTGTCCCACACTTTCCCGCGAAGAATCGCTTCCTTACCTTCCATATCGATGACGAACTTCATGCGATACCAGACCTTTTCCTTCCACGGGAACGCGACGCCCTTGTTGATGCGCGGGCGCGCTTCCCACGAGATGATTCGCAACGTGCGTGCGTTCGCAAACTCGGGGTCGTCTTTGCCGTCCATCACTAACAAGTACCGGCTGTTGACGATGCCCATATCGGGCATCTTGCCGCGGACCGTGCTCGCTTGCAAGTCGCATTCGATGCTGTAACCCGTCGAAGTCGGCAGTGTGATGTAGGTGTAGGCGCGGGCAATTGGCGGTCGCGAATCGTCATTAATTTTCGACAGCACTTTGTTGCCATCGTCGAGTTTCTTGACGACGTACTTCCCGTTCGCGTTCACCCAGCCACCCGGTGCGACGCCCTCCGGTGTTTTCTCGAAATCGATGGCGATCGGCAGTTGCGGCGCGACGCGAACGCGTGCCATCGGTGCGATGATTGTGCCGAGTTTTGCAGAAACGTATCCCTGTTGGCTCGGCAGTTTGCCGATGGTGACGGTGGCAATCGCCCCGTCGGCTTTGATCACTCCGTTGAGTGCTGGCGGGCCGGCGGCGGCACCCATCGGCACAGGTGGCGTCGGGATCGCCCATTCGATTTTGGCCCCTTCGGGTGCCTTCACCGTGCGGCCGTTGGCGTCCAGGAATTCGACGCGGAACTCGACGGTTTTACCCGGTGCGCTCGTGACCTCGGCAGGCACGATGCGGATCGCGGTCGGGGCGGCATCTTCGGCCAAAGCGGGTTCGGCGGCGAGCGGTTTGTAAGCGGGTGTCGTCGGCTTCGCGTCGCCTTTACCAATGCAATACATGAATTCGCGGGTACAGAAGAATAACCGCCCGTTCACGGCAACCGGTGTACCGTGCGTTTCGACAAATCCCTGGCCCTGCACGCTGCGGAATGGCAGTACTTCGAGTTCCTGCGGTTCGTCCTGGCCGTTCAGCTTCAGCACCGAGAGCTTGGCATTCACGTCGAAAATGTACAGTTTCCCATCGACGACGAGCGGTGCCCCGCGCGAGACGGTGCCGTACTTGTACGTCCAAAGTCCTTTGCCCGTTTTCGCGTCGAAGGCGTAGAGTTCGCCCGCATCATCGGGGGCGTAGAGAATGCCATCGGCAAGTGCGGGTGAGGCGAGGCCGAAGCGGATGCCTTGGCGCGTCGTCCCGTTCGCGAGTTGGATCTTTTTGGTTTCCCACACGAGCTTGGGCAGCTTGGTTTTCGCATCGACAATCGAGGCATCGAGGCAGACGATCTTACCGATCGGGCCGCCGCCAGGGTTCTCTTCGCCGTGGGCGGCGTACACGAAGTTGCCATCGACGACGGGCGACGGATTCGCAACGCCTTCGCTGAAGCGATAGCTCCAGAGCCGTTCGCCGGTTCGCACTTTGAACGCATGGGCGTACCCGTCGCCACCACTCGTAATCAAGGTGCGTTGGCCGTTGATGACCGACACGACGGGGTTTGAATAATACGTGCCGCGAATCGCGTACGGCGACTCGGCCCACCAGACGACTTCGCCCGTGGTCGAATCGAACGCCACGAAGCGGTTGGCCGCGCGGGCGTGATTGCCCCACGACGAGTTAATCATGCCGACAATCACGAGGCCACTATCGTAGATCGGCGAGACGATCCGCCCGCCGTAGCCCGTCACGCGGCCGAATTCTTCGGTCAAGTTTCGCAGCCACTTAACGGCACCGGTTTTCGCGTCGAAACAGTAAACGTGGCCTTGGGTACCGTGGCAAAATACGCTGCCCGCGACGGGGTCGATCGTCAGGCTCGTCCAACCGAGGCGGCTCGAGACGATGTCGGTATGGAAGACGTTGAACGCCTTCTCCCAAACGAGTTCGCCGGTCGTTTCGCTCATGCAAACGACGCGCTCGCCTTCGGTGAGGCCCGAGCCACTCGCGGTGATCAGGTACAGGTTACCCTTGTAAATCAGCGGGGCCGAGCGTCCGCCGATCGGTTTCTTCCAGATGAGATTGTTTTTGCCGACTACGCCGACGCCGAAGGTATTAGGCAGGCCGGTCTCTTTGGAGACGCCGTTCTGCTCCGGGCCGCGCCAGTGCAGCCAATCCCCCGCAAGCGTCGGGATCGCAGTCAAACCGAGTATGAGTACCGCCCAGGCCACGCGTTGCTTCATCGTTGACTCCAAATACGAGAGAGACTTTGCTTTTTCCGAATAGCGCGAATCATGTTTGTACGAAGATCAGCCGTTTCGCCTTCATTTCATGTCGCGGTAATGTTCCCGGTTCGACGGCGATCACTTCGACCCGGAACAACAGTTCGTCCTGAATCGCCTTCGCCACCGCGTGCGATATCTGCGAACCATCGACGCCGGGCAACGGCTCGATTTCGATTCGCAGGTCGGCGAGCGATCCCGAACGCTCGACCCGGAGCCGATATTCGACGACGCGATCGAAGCGACGGATGATCGATTCGATCGAACTCGGGAAGATGTTATTCCCGCGAACGTAGATCATGTCGTCGACGCGACCGAGTATGCCGCCCCGCAACACCGTTGTTGTACGACCCGGCTCCGGTGTTCGCACCAAATCGCCCGTGCGATAGCGAATCGCTGGCGAACCCCATCGACCGAGATTCGACACGACGAGCTCGCCGATTTCGCCCGCAACCGTGGCGTTGTGGCCACCCGGTTCGATGACTTCGGTATAAAACGCACCATCGTTGAGCGTCAGCCCCGTGTCATCATCGTCAGTTTGCACCGCCACCGGACCCGTTTCCGTCATTCCGTAGTGATCGTAGACTTTCGCACCCCAACCGGCTTCAATTCGCGCCCGCGTCGAAGCGATTCCGCCACCCGGTTCCCCGGCCACCACGATCGTGCGTACCGACGAGTTCGCGATGTCGATGCCTTCTTTCGCGGCGACTTCGATCAGGTGCATCGCGTAAGTCGGCGTGGCGAACATCACCGTGACATCGTGCTCGAGCGCAAACCGCAACCGCGTCGTGCTCGACATCCCGCCACCGGGCAGGCACAAGCCGCCGTGCCGGGCGATCGCTTCGAATCCCGTCCAGAAGCCGAGGAACGGTCCGAACGAAAACGGAAAGAACGCGACATCGCTTTTGGTGATGCCGATCTTCGGGAAGATCCAGTCCCAGCAACTCAGCAACCACTGCCAGTCGCTCGGCGTGTCGAGCCAACGCAGCGGTTTGCCCGTCGTCGTGCCCGATGTCTGATGCAGCCGCGCGTATTCGTGTCGCTCAAAAGTCCGGTTCGTACCGTAAGGCGGGGTCGTCAATTGGTCGTCGGCGAGTTCGGCTTTCGTCGTAAATGGCCAAGTCGAAATCGGTTCGGCAGGGTTCGTGGCATGAAATTTCGCGGCATAAAAGCGATTCGTCGGCAGGATCGCGCGCAGTCCAGACCGCAACCGCTCTTCTGGAGTTTCAAATGATGTTCGTGGTTCGTCCAACCGGAAACTCCGAAGTCGAATGTCGCGTGCGGATACCGATACCGAGGCGAAACTGCTTTTTGTAGCTGGCCTCTGTGAGGCCGGTGCGTACTGCTTTTTTGTAGCTGGCCTCTGTGAGGCCGGTGCGTACTGCTTTTTTGTAGCTGGCCTCTGTGAGGCCGGTGCGTACTGCATTTTTGTAGCTGGCCTCTGTGAGGCCGGTTCGTACTG
>JAYVQG010000051.1:0-2793 GCA_043757025.1 Limnoglobus sp. | reverse complement strand
GTCTTTTGTAGCTGGGGTCTGTGACCCCGGAGTCTTTTGTAGCTGGGGTCTGTGACCCCGGAGTCTTTTGTAGCTGGGGTCTGTGACCCCGGAAGCTTGACAATCGCGTTGAGACTGCCCTCGCCGGCCTCACAGAGGCCAGCTACACAAGAAAGCCAGCACGATTCCGCAGTAAGCCGTATGACATTACCTGTATTCGCGATGAGACCTTTCATCAAACACGATGGGGATTCAGCATCTTTTGTGCCCGTCCTGAAGAAAGTCGCATCGGTACAAAGTGAGGTTGTTTGAACCGTGCCCGGAGACCGACAATGCCGATCCTCGCCCGCCACTACACCACGGGCCGCCCGCTCGCGATCGAAGTCGTCGATGGCCGAATCGCGAGCGCGACGGATGCGATCGATTCGCCGACGTTGCCGTACATCGCGCCGAGTTTCTTCGATCCGCAAATCAACGGCTGCCTCGGTTTCGGCTTCGTTTCGCCGAATTTGAACGAAGCCGCGATCCGCACGATTGCCGAAACGTGCGCCCTCCACGGCATCGGTGCGTTTGCGCCGACACTGATTACGAGTTCGTTTGAAACACTGCAAAATGGCTTTCGCACGTTATCGCAGGTGCTCGACGCCGATGCGGAACTCCGCCATCGAATGCCAGTGTTTCACTTAGAAGGGCCGTACATCTCCGGCGACGATGGCCCGCGCGGCGCACACCCGAAGACCCACACGCGCGACCCCGATTGGGACGAATTCCGCCGCTGGCAAGACGCCGCAGGCGGACGCATTCGCATGGTGACCGTCGCCCCCGAGCGCCACGGCACCATGGCGTTTATCGAACGACTCACTGCCTCCGGAGTCGTCGTCGCGATTGGCCACACGGCCGCGACGGGAGCGCAGATTCGCGACGCGGTGACCGCCGGTGCCCAGACGAGTACGCACCTCGGCAACGGCTGCCACGCCACACTGCCACGCCACGATAATGTCATTTGGGAACAACTCGCGAACGATGATTTGTATGCGAGCCTTATACCCGATGGCCACCACTTACCCGCGACCGTGGTGAAGTCGTTCGTTCGCGCGAAGACGGCCGCACGCATCTTAATCACGTGCGATGCCGGTAACCTCGCAGGTCTGCCACCGGGGCGTTACAACGACTGGGGCACCGACCTGGAAGTGCTGCCGAGTGGCAAGATTGTGGTGCCCGGCACGCCGTACCTTGCGGGTTCGGGGTCGTTCACCGATACCTGCATCGGCCACATGGTAAACATGGCAGGTGTGACGCTCGCCCAAGCGATCGATATGGCCGCCGTGCGAACCCGCGAACTGATGCGTCTGCCCGTGCCAACGCTCGCCGTTGGCGAAGTCGCCGACTTCATCGTGTTCGAGTGGGACGGCAACGCGGTGAAAATCGGCGATGCAGAATCTTGACTCGCTCGCGCACTCCCGTTACGTTTTAGCTACCTGCCGACTGTCGAATTCCTCACGACGTACCACTTCCGAGGTTTCATGAAACGCATACTGAAGCTCGTGTTGCTCGCCGCAGTCATGCACTCCGCGTCGAGTTCGGCGGAGAATCCGCCCATCGCCAAGCCGAAACCGAAGGCGAAGCCCGACTATCAATACCTCTCGAAAGGCATCGAGGTGCCCGCCGCCACGGCCGAAGAGCCGAAGGTGAAAGCGTTCGGCCCCGATACCATCCAGGCGGCGAAGCAGTATCTCGACGATGGCGCGCATCATTGGGTGCGCGAAAAGAGTTGCGTCGCCTGCCACAGCACCGGCGTGTACATGGTCGAACGACCGGTACTCACGCCGTTACTCGGGAAGCCGAGCGCGGAGGTTCATGCATCGTTCGTCGAAGGCGTTCGCGCGACCGTCGGCAAGCCGGCATTGCGCAACGGCGTGAAGGTGTTCGGCGACAGTATCGCGTCGGTCTGGCGTAGCTCCGGGCTGGCCGCGTGGGACAAACACGTAACGGGTACGCTCTCCAAGCACACCGACAAATCGCTCCGGCAAACGCTGCTCTGCCTCGCCGACGAAGGACTCATCAAGACGATCGATCAAGTCGAAATCCCGTACATCACCACCGATTTTGAACTGACCGTGCAAGCCGCACGAGCGATCGCCACAGCTCCGGGTTGGTTGGCCACGGTCGAAGACGACGACACGCTCGAACGGATCCAGCGGATGCAAACGTATCTACGGCAACACGTGCCGATCAGCGATTACGAACTGGCGTTGAAGCTGCAACTGGCCGCGCTCATGCCCGATCTCGTACCGCAATCGCAGCGCGAAGCGGCCATCGCGATGCTCTGGAAACAGCAACTGCCCGATGGCGGGTGGTCGACGCGGCGGATGTCGGACCTCATGAAGTGGCACGAGAAGATGGACCCGAAAGTGATCGCGATGATTCGAGGTGAAGCCGATGCCGCCAGCCCCGCGAGTGACCCGTACATGACGGCGTGGGCCATCGTGCTGTTGCGCGAATCGGGAACCCCGACGAACGACGCCCGCATTCAGAAGGGCATCGCGTGGCTCAAACAAAATCAACGCGTGTCGGGCCGCTGGTGGATGAAATCGCTGTTCCGCGACACCTATCATTACAGCACGTACATCAGCACCGCGCAAGCCTTGCGGGCGTTGGCTTTGTGCGGCGAACTGCCACGCTGAGTACTGATCACTAACCACGGCTCGTTACATCACCAGCAATTCCCGGTCGCGTGAAAACCCCTGCGAAATCCGCTCTTCTCGATCGCGACTTTCGTAAACTCACCTTGCCTCGCGCTTCTCCAGGCCCTCC
>JAYVQG010000050.1:0-2805 GCA_043757025.1 Limnoglobus sp. | reverse complement strand
TTACGTCCGATTTCGCCCAATTCCAATCACGCCAGAACCAAATTTTTAGTGGTCTTATTTGGCAAAACTGCAACCGGGTTTTGAACCGTGCCGAAAATTGTAACCGTCAGCCTCATGCCTTCGTCTTGCTCATTTCGGGATTGCCCAGGGGCAACGGGCTTTCTCACGCCGACAGTTGCTGTCGGTTCTGTCAACCATAACTTAACTGTTACTTGCGAATACGCCGTTACCGAGACTATCCATGACAACGCAATCGACCGATACGATCCGGGCCATCGTCGAACCGGGCGTGTACTTAGTAGGCAAGCAGATGGTGGCGACGGCCGAACTCGAACGGCTGCTCAGCGATCACGGCGTGAGCTGGAACAGCGATAGCGAAGTGCCCGCCGAGATACTCACCGAGACGGCGGGGCGGCTCTGTTACATGTCGTTCGCCAAACCTCGACCGGGCGGCAACTCGGCGTACTTGCACCACATCAAGGAAGTCGGCCACGGCTCGGTACTCGAACACGGCGTCTGGAACTTCGTGTTCACGGGCATCAGTCGCAGCCTGTCGCACGAACTCGTTCGACACCGGGCCGGCATGGGTTACTCTCAGCTTTCACAAAGATACGTCGATGAGTCTGTTGCCGAATACGTCGAGCCGGACATCATTGCGAACGATCCGGAACTGCATGCGATTTGGTTGGATGCGGTGAAACATGCGCACGAATCGTATGTGAAATTGGCGGAGAAACTCAACGAAAAGCTCGGCGATCCGGCCGCGGCCACTGCGGCGATGTTGCCGCCGAACCCCGACCGCACGACGCGACGCAAAGCCGCACGGCAGGCCGCGCGCAGCGTATTGCCGAACGCGACCGAGACGAAGATTTTCGTGACGGCCAACGCCCGCGCGCTGCGTCACTTCATGGAACAACGCGGCGCGTCCGCCGCCGAACCGGAAATCCGCAAGCTCGCGGGCCACGTCCTCGATGTGCTCCGCGCCGATTCGCCAAACCTCTTCGGCGACTATCGCAAAGTTCCGCTGCCCGATGGCACCTTCGAACTCGTCACCGATTTCAAGAAGGTGTAGTTGGAAACATCTTTCAACTCCCCACGCGCCACGTGGTGCCGCCGGCGCGGTCTTCCAGCGAGACGTTCAGGTCGCCGAGTCGCTTGCGAATCAGGTCGGTCTGATCGAAGAGGATCTTCTTCGTCGGGTCGGCTTTATCGGCGATGCATTTGGCGGTGGCACGCAGATTGTTCCGCAACTCGATGAGCAATTCCATCAGGCCCGCGACGAGGTTATCGTCGCCGCCGAGTTTCACTTCCTCCGGTTTTTGCAGGAATATCCCGAGGATTTGCCCCATCTCTTTCATCAGCATCGCGCCTTCGACGAACACCGGCAGCACCGCTTCGTCGCGCTTCGGTGCGCTGTCTTCGAGGTGGCCCGCGTCCGCCATGCGGTTCAGCGAAGTCGCGAGTTCGAACAGCACGCCGACGGCACCGCCGGTATTAAAGTCGTCGTCCATATGCTCGCCGAATCGCTTCATGTACTCGCCGAGATCGGCAGCGAACCGGCGGCGATGGCTCCCCTTCTTCGGTGCGTCGATTGCGTAAAAACTCTTGCCCATAATGCGACGGTAGCGGTCGGCAAAGCGCACGAACGTGTCGAACGCTTTCTGTGCATTCATCAGGCCGCTCGGGATCGAGCCGGGCGTCGGCTCCCAGTCGCCGAGGTCGATCGGCGAGCGATAGTGCGTGTTCAACATGAAAAAGCGCAGCACCTCTCCGTTCACCACTTTCACCGCGTCGGCCACGTTGAGCACGTTGCCGAGCGAGCCGGCCATCTTGCCCGTTCGCAGTTTCAGCAGGCCGTTGTGCATCCAGATTCGCGAGAATGGTTTCTCGGTGTAGCTCTCGCTTTGCGCCAGTTCGTTTTCGTGGTGCGGGAACCGCAAGTCGAGGCCGCCGCCGTGGATGTCGATCGTGTCGCCGAGGAGCTGCTGGCTCATCGCGCTGCATTCGATGTGCCAACCGGGGCGACCCGGTCCCCACGGACTGTCCCACGTCACTTCCTTTGGCTCGCCCGGTTTTGCCCCTTTCCACAAAGCAAAATCGCCGGGGTTGCGCTTCTTGCTACTCGCTTCCATCCGCGTGCCGCCTTCGAGCTGCTCGGGGTCGAACCCGCACAACTTGCCATAATCGGCGTCCTTCGCCACGTCGAAATAGACGTCGCCATTCGCGGGGTAGGCGTGCTCAGTCTCGACCAGTTTCGCAATGATCGCGATCATCCCGCCGATGTGCTCAGTTGCCTTTGGGAAGCGATCGATACCCGTGACGTTGAGCAGCTTCAGGCAGTTGAGGTAATCCTTTGTCATCCGCTCTGCGAGTTCGGGAACGGTGGTGTTCAGTTCCTTCGCACGCACGATCAGCTTGTCGTCGACGTCGGTAATGTTCACCACCCACGTGACGTCGAAACCGAGGTACGCGAGGTACCGTTTGACGGTGTCGAAAATGACGGGGCCAACCATGTGGCCAATGTGGCTCGGCTTATAGACCGTCGGCCCACACACATACATACTGACGTGCTCGCCAGGCTTCTTGTGGAATGCATCCTTCTTGCGCGACAGCGTCGAATAAACTTGGAGCGTCATCCGGATCTCTCGGGGGGCTTTTGATTATGAATGTTGGATTTAATGGTGATGTATCTGGCTGGAAAGTTTCGGGTAACTGTTCACGGGGTATTCCGTTTTGCTTTGAACCCGCTGGTTTTGTAGGTCGGGCCGGATGCTTTGGGAGGCCCGACAGTGCTATCGCGCGGGA